>JAZOMM010000053.1:0-10645 GCA_045653965.1 Christensenellaceae bacterium
AACGTTCACCCAAATAAATTAGATGTTCGTTTTGCAAACAATCAAATAGTGTATGGAAGCATTTATTCGGTTATTTCTAAGGTTTTAGATGGTAGTAGTGAAGCATTAAATATAATATCGTCAGATAAAAATATTAATAACAATAATATTCAATTAAAGCCTAAGGATAACAACGATAATTATGACACACATAATTATGAAAAATTAAATAAAAGCGACTTAAAAATTTCACTAAACGATATTATTCCTTCTACAGAGAATAAATCAATTAAGTTTGATAATGATAGCAAATATCTAAAAAATGAAAATAGTAACGATACAGATATTTTTGCTGAAAATAAACTTTATCTTGAAAAATTAGAAAAACAAAAACTTGAACTTCAGCAAAAAAATCAAGAAACTATACAAGAACCTTTAGTTAGTTTGACCGAAATTAAATACATAGGGCAAGCACTTAATACTTATTTAATTTTTGAAGATGGAAAAGACCTTTATTTTGCTGACCAACACGCTGCACATGAAAGGATTTTGTTTGATAAACTTAATTCAGTAGTAAAAAATGCAAAAATTGACACTCAAACGCTTTTACTTCCTTATGTTATAAATGTAAATAGCCTAGAATACAACTTTTTATTATCTAAACTCGAAGTACTTAATTCAATGGGGATAGAAATCAGCGAATTTGGAAGAAATGCTTTTAAGGTTTCATCAATTCCAACTTTTTTAGTGGATATGAACATTAAAACTTTCTTTGATGATATTCTTAGCGATATAAATGAACTAAAATCTTTTACAGTAAACGAACTTTTAGTTGAAAAACTTGCTCAAAAGGCTTGTAAATCAGCAATTAAATCGGGAGATAAACTCTCTGAGTCAGAAATAACAATTTTACTTGATAAATTAAAAGAAAATATTGGACTAAAGTGTCCACACGGCAGACCGGTTGCCATAAAAATTAGTAGAACGGAAATAGATAAATGGTTCAAAAGGATAGTTTAAACAATAAAATTATAATAATCTGTGGTCCTACAGCATCGGGAAAAAGTGACCTTGCATTATCTGTTGCAAAACTTCTTGACACTGAAATTATATCTGCCGATTCAATGTATATTTATAAAGACTTAAATATCGGCACAGCAAAACCAACTTTACAAGAAATGCAAGGGGTTAAGCATCACTTAATCGATGTAGTTTCTCCATATGATAATTTTAGCGTTAGTGATTATAGAAATTTAGCACTTCCAATAATAAAAGACCTTTTATCTAAGGGGAAAACACCTATTATTTGTGGCGGTACGGGTTTTTACATTAATTCTATTCTTTATGATTATTCATATGGAAATAGTGAGGCAAATTTAGAAGTTAGAGATAAATATATGAATCTTGCTCAACAAAAAGGCAACGAATATGTTTACAATATCTTGAAAGAGTTTGATATTGATAGTGCAAACAAACTTCACCCAAACGATTTAAAAAGAGTGGTTAGAGCATTAGAAATTTATCATAGTGGAACAAAAAAATCTGAGATTAAAGACCAATTAGTGCCAAAATTTGATTATTTAGCATATTCGATAGGCTTTGACAGGGAAATTTTGTATTCAAGAATCAATAAAAGAGTTGATATTATGTTGCAAAATGGACTTATTGAAGAAGTTGAAGGGCTCTTAAAAAGTGGCGTTACTAAACAAAATCAATGTATGCAAGCAATAGGCTATAAAGAAATCATTGATTATATTGAGGGTAATTGTTCATTAGAAAAAGCAATTGATGATATAAAACTTAATACAAGGCATTATGCAAAAAGACAAATAACTTATTTTAAGAAATTAAATATTAAAATGTTACCTCCATCGAATTGCGAAGACATGGCAAAACAAATAGCAAACGATTTATAAAGGAATAAATTATGATTAGCGAAAAATTAATTAAACAGTGCGAAGAAAGTTTAAGAGAAAAGTTTGAATATTTTGAAGATATTGCGCTATATAATCAAGAAAAGGTTCTTAACGCGTTTCAAAAAAATAGGTTAGCGCTTAGGCACTTTACAGGTACAACAGGTTATGGTTACGGAGATGAAGGCAGGGACACGCTAAATACTGTTTTTGCTGACATTTTTGGAGCAGAAAAGGCAATATGTTCGCCCAATATCGTTTCTGGAACTCACGCACTTTCACTATGTTTGTTTGGTGTTTTAATGCCAAACGATAAAGCGCTTTGCATTACAGGTACACCTTATGACACCCTTAATGATGTAATTTATGGTAATGGAAATGGCTCGCTTAAAGATTATGGCATACAATTTACTTGCATCGATTTATTAAAAGATAAAATTGATAAAGAAAAAATCAAGGAATACTTTAAAATTAACGGCTGTCCTAAAATGATTTATATGCAACGTTCAAGGGGATATGCTTGGCGTGATGCAATGTCTATTACTGACATTAGCGATGCTGTTGAATTTGTAAAATCGTTAGGATTTGACGGATGTATTATGCTTGACAACTGCTACGGTGAATTTTTAGATAAATTAGAAGCCACAAACGTCGGCGTAAACTTAATGGCAGGTTCAATGATTAAGAATCCAGGTGGTGGAATTGCACCTACAGGTGGCTATGTAGTCGGAAGTGAAAAGTATGTAAATTTAGTGCAGAATAAACTTACAGCACCATCAATTGGTGGAGAAGTTGGTTCATATACAAGTGGATATCAATATTTTTTCCAAGGCTTATTTTTAGCGCCACACATTGTTTTACAAGCCGTTAAAGGCTCTTTACTTTTCGGCGCAGTCCTTAATCAAATGGGATATGAAACTTCGCCAAAACTTGACACAATTCCAAACGATATAATTAGGGCAATTAAGTTCAATAATGAAAAGGACCTAATAACTTTTATCCAAACTATACAACACAATTCGCCAATCGATAGTTATGTAGATGCGCTCCCATGGGAAATGCCAGGTTATGAAGATCAAGTTATTATGGCTGCAGGTTGTTTTGTTCAAGGTTCATCTATAGAACTTTCAGCAGATGCTCCGATCAAACCACCTTATATAGCATATATGCAGGGTGGATTAACTTATGAACACGCTAAAATCGTGCTAAAAAATCTAAATTTGACACAAAAAGATTAAATTTAACCTTGTTTTTTATAAAAAAAAGAGAAAACACATCTTATGTTTTCTCTCAAAAATTTATATTAAGAATATCAAGGTTTAAGGTTAGGGGTTAAATCTTACGCATAAGCCCCTTAACCACACCTAAAATTATAACGTCATCAAAAACCATGTCTTGCATCGCATCGTTTTCAGGGTGAAGTATAATTTTACCATCTTTTTTATAAAACCTTTTAACCGTTGCACTATCATCGATAAGAGCAACAACTATTTGACCATTTATGGCATCGCTTTGCTGTTTAACTATGATAATATCTTTATCATATATTCCAGCATTAATCATACTATCGCCTTTAACTCTTAGGGCAAACTCAGTTCCACCCGTATTAAATTCTGGCGGAATAGGGCAATAACCTTCTAAGTTTTGCACAGCAAAAATAGGCTGACCAGCGTTTATTGTTCCAACAATAGGCACTGTCTTAAACTTAGATGCACGCTCAGATAGAGTTAAAGCCCTGTTTTTTGAAGGCGATTTTTCAAGTAAACCACGACTAACTAGTTTTTCTAAATAATAATAAGCAGTTGCAGTCGATTTAATATTGAGTTTAGTGCAAATTTCCCTTACTGATGGGGGATAACCAAACTGACTGATATAGTTTGATGTAAAATTATAAACTTCATTTATTTTGGTTTCAATTTTTTTCATACTATTATTTTAACATTTAAAATATAAAAAGTCAAACATATGTTTGTAATTTTAGGAGAATTTTATTATGACAACAAAAAAATGTGAATTATATGATAGAGAGTGTATAAATTGTGGGGAATGCGACAGATGTGATTTAGACCCAAATAAAAAATGCGATAGTTGTGGCAAATGCATTGAACCTGATAAAAACTATAAAATCATTAAAATTACCAAAATAATTAAATAAAACTTTTTTAATAATTTTTAAAAGAGAGACGCCTCCAAATTAATGGAGGCGTCTCTCTATATATTATGTCATGTGAGAAGGATTCAAAATTTCATTTAGTTGTTCTTCTGTTAAAATGTTATGTTTAAGAACAACTTCTTTTATACTTTTATTAGTTTTTAACGCTTCTTTTGCAATTTCTGCAGACTTTTTATATCCAATAAAAGGACATAGGGCAGTTACAATACCGATACTATTGTTTAATAATTCAGAGATTTTTGCCTTATTAGCAACAATACCTTTTATACAATTTTCAGTTAGGGTATTAATTGAATTTTTAAGGCAAATAATCGATTCAAACAACTTATAGAAAATAACAGGCTCAAAAGCGTTAAGTTCAAGTTGTCCACCTTCAGCAGCCATGGAAATTGTCATATCGTTACCAATAACAGAAAACGCAACTTGCGAAACAACTTCTGGAATAACAGGATTAACTTTTCCTGGCATAATTGAAGAACCATTTTGCATTGCAGGGAGTGTTATCTCAGAAATACCTGTTTTTGGGCCACTTGCCATAAGCCTTAAGTCATTACACATCTTTGAAAGGGTGATGGCACAAGTTTTTAATGCACCAGATACATACACAAAACCATCTAAATTTTGAGTATTATCAATTAAGTTTTGTGCTTGAACAAGGTTATATCCCGTTGTTTGTGACAAGACACCAGTAATCTTTTCTAAATAATCTTTATTAGTATTAATTGATGTACCAATAGCAGTACCACCAATATTAACAACATACATTTCTTCTAAAGCCTGTTTTATAAGTCTAGCACATCTTTTAATTGCTGAAGAATATGCAGAAAATTCTTGGCCTAAACGGATTGGAACAGCATCTTCGAGTTGAGTTCTGCCCATTTTAATAATATTATTAAACTCAACAGCCTTTTGGTCTAAACTATTAATTAAAGATTCTAATTCAATAAATAATTGACTTGAAAGGTCTAAAACTGTTAGTTTTCCAGCAGTAGGAACTACATCGTTAGTAGATTGAGATTTATTAACATGGTCATTTGGGTGACAGATATATTCGCCCAATTTTCCACCTAAAATTTCGGTTGCACGATTTGCAACAACTTCGTTAACGTTCATATTAACAGTTGTGCCAGCACCGCCTTGGATTGCATCAGTAATAAATTCCTTATCGAATTTGCCTTCCAAAATTTCATCACAAGCAGTGCATATTGCATTTGCAATATCATTATCTAAATTATCAGCATTTTTGTTTGCGATTGCAGCAGCCTTTTTTATTTTAACAATATTATAAATGAAATTTATGTTCATTAAATTTCCACTTATATTAAAGTTGTTTGCGCCCCTTAAACTTTGAACACCATAATAAGCATTTTCTGGAATATCTAATGTTCCTATAGAGTCACTTTCTTGCCTTGTTTTAATCATACATTTACACCTTAATTTCTATATCTTGATTATATCACATTAATTTTTATATGTTATATTTTTATTTTAAGTAAATATTTTTTTTATATAAATGTAAAAAAATGCAAAAATATTTTAATTAACATAAAAATTTTACTTGCTAATTTTCATAAAATAAAATATAATGTATTTAAACATAATTCGAAAGGGTAATATTATGAAAAATAGTATAGTAGATGAAATAGATATAAAAATCTTAAAACTATTGCAAGACGATGCTCGTATTTCAATTAAATCAATTGCAAATAAACTTTTTCTCTCAGCGCCAACAGTTAAAACAAGGCTTGATAGTCTAAAGGAAAAGGGCATAATTAAAGGGTATTATGTAGAAATAGACAATTCTGTTTATGAAAATATTATTAAATGTTTTGTTGAAATTGAAGTTGCGCCAAATCTTAAAGAAGAACTATATAAAATTTTAATAGATTCACCAAATGTTATCGAGTGTGAGCGTGTGACAGGTGAGTATTCGCTTATAACAAAAGTAATATTTAAAAACACTATTGAAATGGATAGATTTATAAACAAAATTCAATACTATGGCAAAACTCGTACGCAAATTATCTTTTCAACCATTATTAATCATAGGGGAATTGAATTATAATTTAATTTGCTTAAAAACAATACAAATATATAATATAAAATAAAAAATCCGATTTAATCATCGGATTTTTTTGTTAAATTTAGGTTTAAGCCTGCATTTTTTCTTATATCTTCAGTAATTGCCGCATAGTGCTTTTTTGTTGTGTTTACATCTTTATGACCTAAGCAATCTGCAACAACGTATATATCGCCGGTTTGTCTATATAGGTTTGTACCAAACGTACTTCTAAGTTTGTGTGGGGTAATTTTTTTTAACGGAGAAACAATCTTTGCATATTTTTTAACCAATTCCTGAACTTGCCTTGTGGAAATTCGTTTGTTTTGTAAAGATAAAAATAGTGGTTCATCATTTAATTTTTCTTTTTCGCTATTTCTTGTTTCTAAATATTCGTTAATTGCCAAAGAAACTTGATTATTAAAATAAAGAACTGAACGATTTCCACCTTTTCGAGTTACAACAAAACTACTTGTTTTTAGGTCAATATCGCCACAATTCAATCCAACAAGTTCACTAATTCTTATGCCTGTGCCTAAAAATAGGGTAATAATCGCAGTATCTCTTAGTTTAGTTGAATTATGAAATGCTAATTGGCGAGAAGAAAGGCCAAAACCCGTCTCAACAGTGTAGAGCATATCACCAATTTCATCAACTTTATTATTAGAATCCAGCCTTACAATCTCTTTTTCGTGTATTTTTGGCATAGAAACCTTAGCAGGGGTGTTTGCAGGCAATTTATTCCTATTAAAAAAGAATTTATAAAATGCTCTTAAAGTAGAAAGTTTTCTCGCTTTTCCTGTCTCAGTACAGCGTTCTTTTTTTCCATTTATAGCATAGTTGCTCAAATAACTTAAAAAATATTCTATATCTGATGCATCAAGTTTAGATAAGTCTGATAAGGTAATATCATAAATTCTCGTATTTCTAAATATTTTTTTGCTTAAAAAATCGAAAAATACTCTTAAATCATATCCATAATTAAGTCTAGTAAGGGCAGAAGTATTAAGTTCTACGCCAATAAAAAATTCTTGGACAAAATAAGGAAGTTCATCAATAATATTATTTAGTCTTTCTATGCAGTTAATTTCTCTTTGCTCATAAAAACTTTTCTCTTTCATTTTTTGCCTCTTATAATAAAATCGTTAGTGGGGAACTGACATTTTTATAGTTGTCAACATAGTTATCCACACGTATATTTATGCGCAAAACACGACTTTTGCGAATAGTTACATACTTATTATATAAAATTAGGTGCAATAAGTCAAGCATTTTTTATAATTAAATTTTCTTTATAATTACAAATACAAAACAAAAATTTTTATCGCAACCAAGTCCTTTGTTTTATAATTAATTTTATTTATTATTTTTAACAATTCTTGCACATTGCATTATTTATAAAATCATTAGTATTTTACTAACCATTTTAATAATTATTTTATCACATATAATTAAATATTTTTTTATTAATTAAAACTATTGACTAAATTATTAAATCATAGTATAATAAAATAAAGAAATTTTGGAGAAAAATATGCAAAATCAACAAATTAGCAGTGATTTAATTCGTGGTCATATTGATACAATAATACTACACACCTTACTAGATGGCGACAAATATGCCGAGCAAATTAGCGACACTATTGATAAAAAAAGTGACAGTGCTTATAAAATAAATCAAGCAACTCTTTATAGTGCGTTAAAACGCCTAGAATCTTCTAAATTTGTAAACTCTTATCAAAGAGATGCCAATGGAAACGGAAGACGCAAATTTTTTACCCTTACAGAAAAAGGCAAAGAATTCGCCGATAATAACCTTTCTAGTTGGTCATATTCTCGTGCAATTATTGATAAACTTATTGATTGTGCTCCACAACCTATTATTAAGACAGAATATATTGAAAAAATAGTTCAAGTTCCAGTTACTGTTGAACGCACAATAATTAAAGAAGTTGAAAAAACCGATGCTGACAACCAAATTGTTGCCCCAAATAATGCACCTAATGCTAATACAGAAACAAATGTTGAAAGCAATCAAAACAATAATACTTCTAATGACATTTCTTTAGAAAATAAGGAAACTACAATAGAAAATAAAGAACTAGACACTAAAGAATCAAACTTTAGAGTTATATTAAATGGATTAATTCAAGCATCTAACATACAAAATACAGAAAAGCGCGCTGGAGCCGTCGAATTATCTCCTATTGAAAAAGATGACGTGATTAACCAACAAGAAACTATTAAAGATTTTAATAAGACAATAATCGAAAAATCAAACGCTCCAACAAAAATCAACATAACAGAAATCGATTTTAGCGATTTAGTTGTAAAATCACATAAAGAAGGCTTTAAAATTAGTATTTCTTCTAAAAACCAAACGAAACCACATGGAACATTATTAAAAAATAAGTTAAGCTTATTCGTTTCACTCGCCATGTTTTTAATTTTAAGCCTTGAACTTTTATTTTATACAACAACGTATAAGACATTGCTTGCTCCATCTAACGGCTTAATTTGGGGTTTAATTGGAGCATTTGCATTGTGGCCAATCACTAGTATTATAATTTATAAAAATTCGCCACAAAAAACTACCACCAAAGACATTTATGGCGATTCAATTTTAACCACTTTGATTGTTGTTTTTAATCTTTTACTAATAAATTTTGCGGGAGTTTTGCTATTTGACCTTAATTTTTCTGTCAAAAAAGATGTTTTATTATATTTAATCATTCCAGCAACATTATATCTCGATATTTTACTATATTCTATTATTAAGTTTAATTTTGCAAAATCTAAGATGTGTAAATTCAATCCTAAAAACTAAATATGGCAATTAAAAAAAGGCTTTTGTTCAAAGCCTTTTTTATTTTTATAAATTTAATAAATAATCAATTTCATGTACGCTTAATTGTCTAACTTGACCACGATCAAGACCTGACACCGTTAAATCGCCAATTTTAATTCTCTTAAGAAAATCAACTGAGTTATTAACGGCTTCAAACATTTTTCTAACCTGTCTATTTCTACCTTCAGTAATTGTTATATGTAATTTAGAGCCTATTTTATTTGTTTCAATAAGTCTAACATTACACTTTTTTGTTTTAACTCCATCTATATAAACGCCTGAACGAAGTTTACTAAGATCTTCATCGCTAACAGGCTTTTCAGTTTTTACAAGATAAGTTTTTGGCACTTCATTCTTTGGATGTGTAAGTTTGAATGTTAAATCGCCATCATTTGTCAAAATTAAAAGCCCTTCCGTATCGTAATCTAGTCTTCCAACAGGAAAAAGTCTTTTAGCGTTTTGAGGCAAAAGATCCATTACAGTTTTTCTGCCCTTATCATCTTTTACCGTGCAAACATAGCCTTTTGGCTTATTCATTATATAATAGTCATATTTTTTAACTAAATTAACTATTCTGCCGTTTACAGAAACACTATCTTCGCCAACATTTACATCATCACCAGCATTGCAAACTCTGCCATTTATCTTTACAACGCCATCTTCTATCAATTTATCTGCAGCACGCCTTGAAGCAACGCCACAAGTTGCTAAATACTTGTTTATTCTCATTTCTTAGTGTTATCCTTGTTTTTTATTCTACACCTAATATACTATAGATTTTTTCAGTAAAAAGCAAGTTATTTTTATAGTAAATTTTAACATAACCAACTTGTTGGTCTTTTTTTATTGGTTTTTTAAGTTTTTTTGGCAGTTCAACCACAACATTTATATTCTCTCTTTCAAATTTCGTTAACGGAATTATAATGTCATTTCTTATATATGTCCCACATTTTGTTCCATTAACATCAACAAAACCAACAATATTGTCACTTTCCATAATTTTATAATTTTGATAATCTGCAAACGCTGAAGAAAGTAAGATTTTAGATTTTTCAAACATTGGTGGACAATTTAATACCACACAAACGAATTCTATACCATTTCTTATAGCACTACTAACTAGACATCTTCCTGCTTTTTTAGTATAACCGGTTTTAATACCTGTAGAGCCTTCAAATTCGTTAAGCATTTTGTTTTTATTAACCAAATGTCTATTATAATTTCTTGTAGTAAAAGGAATATCTATCGATTTAGTTCCAACTATTTTTCTAAATGTTTGATTTTTCATCGCATAACACGATATAAGTGCTAAATCATAAGCCGTTGTATAATGATTTTCATCGTGAAGTCCGTGCGGATTTATAAAATTACTATTTTTTGCGCCAATTTTTAATGCTGTTTGATTCATTAAACTTGCAAAATTTTTAATATTACCGCTACAATACACAGCAAGCGCTTCGGCACAGTCATTTCCAGAACGCAACATTAATCCATATAACAAGTGTTCAACACTCAACTTTTCACCAGCCTCTAAATAAATACTAGAACCTTCAATGCCTGTTGTTTCCTTTTTAATTTCAACAATATCACTTAAATTGCAGTTTTCAATAATAGTAATTGCTGTCAAAATTTTAGTTGTGCTTGCCATAAATTTTCTTTCATTTTCATTTAAT
>JAZOMM010000054.1:0-1846 GCA_045653965.1 Christensenellaceae bacterium
TGCTGGTGCAGTGTCACCTTCATGAACATAACCACAGATTGTACATACAAATTTTTTCATAATATTTCTCCTTATATTGCGATTTTATCGCTTAAAAATTTTTTTCTTTTTATTTTTTAGGCTTAACTTAAAGCCTTATTACTTACAGTCAAGACAAGAGCCATAATAAATGCACTTTTCTCCACTCACATTTACCCCAAGTTCGTTTAATTCTTGTGGTATAGGTGCCGGCTTAAATAGGTCTA
This sequence comes from Christensenellaceae bacterium, assembly GCA_045653965.1. Taxonomy (GTDB): domain Bacteria; phylum Bacillota; class Clostridia; order Christensenellales; family Borkfalkiaceae; genus UBA1259. The sequence continues at coordinate 246 of JAZOMM010000054.1, forward strand.
TGATTTTGCCACACTTATCACACACAAAGTGACTGTGCCTTGATAGGTCCCCATCATAGTGCAATCTCTTGTCTTCAGTTTCTAGGGTGATTATCACCCCTTCTTCTGCAAGCAACTTAAGATTGCGATATACCGTTCCTAAACTGATTGTCGGATTTTTTTCTCTTGCCGATATATATATCATCTCGGCTGTAGGGTGGTCACACCTGCCCTTTATTAACTCCTTTATCAGTTCTCTTTGCTTTGAATTGCGCATCAATTAACTCCTTATCAGTAATGATTACTATTATTATATAGCAACGCTTAATGTTTGTCAAGAGTTTTTTGAAACTTTTTTTAAAATTTTTAGATTTTTTATTTACGACTAATTTTTTATGTTCTTATATATATAATGTATTATAATTGGTCTAGTTCTTTTAGCCAAAGCGTGCTTACTGCATCTGATGGCATTTTAAACTCGCCCCTTGGTGAAAGTGAAACACTTCCGACCTTTACCCCGTCTGGAAGGCAAGAACGCTTAAATTGTTGCATAAAGAATCTTCTTATAAATGTTTTTAGCCATTTTAATATAATCTCTTTATAAAACTTACCCTTAAATGTTTCAGTTGCCACAAACAAAAGTTTTTTAGGCGAATATCCCCTTCTTAACATATTATATAAGAAGAAATCGTGCAAAATGTAAGGCCCAACGATATCTTCGGTTTTTTGTGCAATATCATTGCCATCTGCTGGAAGCAATTCTGGACTTACAGGTGTGTCTAATATATCAAGTAGCACGGCTTTGAGTTTACCTTTGCTTGATTTAGCATAGGTATTTACTATATGGCGAACAAGCGTTTTTGGAACAGAACAGTTTACTGCATACATCGACATATGGTCACCATTATATGTTGCCCAACCGAGCGCAAGTTCTGATAAATCACCCGTGCCGATAACTAAGCCGTTATTCATATTTGCAATATCCATTAAAACTTGTGTGCGTTCTCTTGCTTGTGCGTTTTCAAAAGTGGTGTCATAGTTATCTTCAGCATGCTTTATATCTTTAAGGTGCCTTTGAACCGATTTGGTTATATCCACCTTTTTTAAGGTCACACCAAGCGCTTGAGCAAGTTTAATCGTGTTTTGATATGTTCTTGATGTCGTTCCAAAACATGGCATTGTTATGGCAATAATATCCTTTAATGAACGATTTAAAAGGCGCATTGCCCTTTCTGCCACCAAGATTGCAAGCGTTGAGTCTAAGCCCCCAGAAAGCCCGATTACAGCCGTAGATGAGCGTGTATGCTCTAACCTTTTCTTTAAGCCCTCGGCTTGCATATTAAGTATAAGTTCTGCTCTATTGTCAAGCGACTTATCATCGCTTGGAACAAATGGCAATGGCTTAAACTTTCTGTCTAGCCTACCCTTATTACTCTCTGCACAAAATTCTACTACTACATATTCTTGTTCACAATCAATATCCTTAAAAACCTTAGCCCTTTCGTTTGAAATAAAATCAACGTCTATATCGCTGATTATCATATCCTTATCAAAGATTTTTGAACTTTCAAGCACATTAGATTTTTCAGCAATAATTTTTTGCCCACCAAACACGCAGTCTG
>JAZOMM010000055.1:0-4517 GCA_045653965.1 Christensenellaceae bacterium
TTTTAATATATAATATTCGTTACATAGTATATACTAAATAAGGAATTTTTGCAAGTAAATTAAAAAGGGTGTTTTATGAGATTGAAAAGTGATAGTTGGCTTTTAACAAAACCTATTGCCCACAGGGGACTTTGGGGGGAAGATGCTATAGAAAACTCTCTTTCTGCTTATAAAAATGCCGTTATTAACGGCTATCCTATAGAAATTGATTTATACTTATCTATCGATGGAGAGATGTTCTCTTTTCACGACCAAGATTTAGAGAGAATGACAGGCGAAAAAGGTTTAATTTACAAAAAAACTGCAAAAGAACTTAAATCTATTAAACTTAAAGGCTCAAACGAAAGCATACCTACTTTTGATGAAGTGCTATCGGTTGTCGATGGCAAAGTTCCACTTTTAATTGAACTAAAAGACCAACCCACACAAGATTATGTCGATAAGGTAATAGAAAGGTTAAAATCTTATAAAGGCGAGTTTGCAATTCAATCTTTTAACCCAATGTATATAAAAAGGGTTAAAAAACTTGCCCCAAACTTTATCCGTGGAATTTTAGGCACAAAAACTTACTCTAAAGGTTTGCCTTTTATAAAGCGACAAGTGGTTAAAAATATGCTACTTAACTTTTTGATAAAGCCTGATTTTATAAGTTATTCGTTTGAAGATTTGCCTTTGAAAAAATGTAAAACCAAACATATTCCACTTATAACTTGGACAATTACAAATGAAAAGGATTATCAAAAAATTAAGTCATACGCAAAAAATATTATTTTTGAAAATTTTGTTCCAAAAGAATAATAACAAAAAAATGGCAATAAAAAAAGGGGGCTAAAAATAAAGTGCCCCCTTTTTAGTTTAAAATTAGATAACATCTTTTAAGTGTTTATTTCTGATGGAGAAAAGCCGTATAATTTCTTAAATGCTTTGCTAAAATATAGTGGGTCTTTATAACCGACGAGTTCAGCCACTTCGCCTATGCTCATAAAATCACCACTTTCAATAATGCTCATTGCGTGGGATAAGCGTTTAGATATAACGTATTCTTGTGGGGTAACGTTATAGCGTGAAATAAAAAGTTTTCTAAAATATGTGTCAGAAATACAACATAGCCTATGCAAGTTGTCAATTTTTAGATTGCAATCGAACAAATGCCCTTTTAAGTAATCTATTGCAGGCTCTATAATATAAAATTTGTTTTTGTTTATGTTTGATAAATGGTCAACCCTTTGAATATACGCCAAAAAATCGTAAAAAGAAGATAGGCACTTATATTTATCTGAAAGAGAGCCAAATCTCCAAAGGTCTGAAAAACTTTCAATAATAAAATTCGATGCCAAATAATCTTCAAGCGAATAAACTAGGGGCAAAGGATTTTCTATGTTTGCATAAAAATTGATAGAAGTATATAAAGTGTCTTCCCCGTACGAATAATATTTGTAAGAAGAGCCTTGTGGCAGAAAAATAACTTGACCAGCATTAACCGTTATTTTTTTATCTTCAAAAATATATTCCGTATAACCATTTATCTTAAAGATAAAACCGTGCATGGCTCTATTTTCTTTTTTTCCATAAGAACGGCTTTGCGCCTTAAATGAAGAACAAATATTCACCCTTTCAATAAGCCCAATCATTTTTATACCTTTTATTTTGTGTTGTTTTTTTCATAATTATATCATCATTTATAAAAAATTTCAATAATTTTGTTCGGATTTTTCCATATTGTGCTAAATAATCTATTTACTTTTTTTAAGCATTGTTAGATAATATAAAAAAACAAAAAAGAGAAAAGAGATGGAACAATTAAAAACTAAAAAATTAAAATTTGATTATTCTTGGGTTATTATAGCAATTTGTTTCTTAGTTGTTGGCGTGTCGCTTGGATTTTGTTCAAGTGGCAGAACAATGTATCTTAACGCAATAACAGAAGCGCTTGGTTTTGGTCGTGGTGCGTTTTCGCTTAACGACACCTTTAGGTTTGCCTCAACAACTATTATCAACATTTTCTTTGGTGCGCTTGTAAATAAGTTTGGCATCAAAAAACTTGTTTGCGCAGGGTTTATGTGCTTAATATCTTTTGCACTTATCAATTCTTATGCCAACCAATTGTGGCAATTTTATATCGGTGGAATATTGCTCGGCGTTGGTCTTGCTTGGACAAGCACCACAATGGTTGGCGCAGTTATAAACATTTGGTGTAAAGAAGAGAATAGGGGTAAATTTACAGGCTTAATTCTTTCAGCAAATGGACTTTTCGGTGCTATTGCCGTTCAAATTATTTCACCTATCATTTATCAAGAAGGCAATGCTTTTGGTTATCGTGATTCCTATAGACTAGTTGCCATTATTCTTGCAGTCGTGCTTGCGCTTGTAGTTATATTCTTAAAAGATAGGCCAAAGGGTGCAGAAAAAACAGTTATAAAGAAAAAAGTTAAAAAAGCACGTGGTCGTGGCTGGGTTGGTATGGAATATAAGTCTATTGTTAAAAAACCATATTTTTACCTTGCTTGTGCGTGCATAGCACTTACGGGAATGACTCTTCAAGGACTTGGTGGTATTGCCACCCCACACTTGTATGATGTTGGACTTTCAAAGCCTCTTGTTGCAAACATTGCTTCCATTTCAAGCCTTGTTATGATGTTTACTAAGATATTTATAGGCTTTATGTATGACAAAAAGGGTATAAGAATAACGATGAACATTTGCTTTATTTGTTCGTTTATTTCTCAAATTTCATTGGTGTCTATTACGAACACTCCTTTAGGAATTGGGCTTGCTTACGGCAGAATTATTTTTGGTGCAATTGCTCTTCCACTTGAAACGGTTATGCTTCCACTTTATGCAAGCGAACTTTTTGGAAACAAAAGTTATATGAGTGTTCTTGGCGTATTCACTGCTGTAAACTATGCTGGCTATGCCGTGGGCGCACCTTTTGGAAACTTGATTTTTGACATTACGGGAAGTTATAATATTGCATTTATCATTTTTGGCTCATTAATGCTTTTTATTGCTATTTCAATGCAATTTGTTGTTAAAGCATCAAGAAAAGATAGAGCACTTATCGAACAGGAAGATGCTCAAGAAGAAAATTTAAGCACTGAGAAAAAACAATCTTTTTTCAAAAACACATGGACAAAAATCAAAAATATTAAATGGAATAAGAAAGTTAACTCTGTAATAGGCTATTCGCTTTTTGGCGCTGTTCTTTCGCTTGCCCTGTTGATTGGCATATTGGTTGTTTGCTTATAGAAAGTTAATTAAAAAAATATAAAAATCTGTTAATGTTAAAGCAGTATCAAAGTTTAACTAATTTTGAACTGCACAAAAATTGTACGGATAAAAAAAGGCTGAACAAGAAGGAATTAGACTTTCTTCCCGTTTAGCCTTTAATATTTTGTAAACTAAAAGGGACTCAAATTTCAGCCCCTTTTTTATTTATTTTTTATCATCTAAGTTTATTTCACTTTCTCTTTTTGGTTCGCTTGTAACGTTTATTCCAAGCGTTTTAAGCGTCTTTTTATCAACGTGAGAAAGTATTACTGAAGAGTGGAATTCACTGCCCTTAAGAAGTGATAATTGTTCCATTGCCTTTTTAGCCATTGGGTTGGTTGTTGCACTAACTGCAAGCGACAATAATATTTCATCGGTATGTAGTCTTGGATTTGCTGAACCCATATGGTTAACTTTTAATGTTTGAATAGGCTCTAAAACCTTTGATGAAATTATATCTAAGTCATCATCAATATCAGCAAGTGCCTTTAATGCGTTAAGAAGCACTGCTGCACTTGCACCCATAAGTTTGCCCGTTCTTCCCGTCACAATTTTGCCGTTTGGAAGTTGAAGTGCACACGCAGGGGCACTCGTTTCGTTTGCCTTATCTAAAGCGTGTTTAACAACTGCCCTATCGTTTATTGAAATAAGAAGTTTTTGCATAAGCACTTCTATCTTAGAAACAACGTCTTTTGAAATTGTGCCCTTTCTAACATCTAAAAGTGCTGAATAATATCTTCTTATAACTTCTTGCTTAGAAGCACTAAAAACAATATCCTTATCGATAATACAATGCCCTGCCATATTAACACCCATATCGGTTGGTGACTTATATGGACTTTTGCCCAAAACCTTTTCAAGCATAGCAGAAAGCACAGGGAAAATTTCTATATCCCTATTATAGTTTACTGCCATTTCGCCATACGCTTCTAAGTGGAAAGGGTCAATCATGTTCATATCGTTTAGGTCTGCCGTTGCTGCTTCGTATGCGATATTAACAGGGTGATTTAAGGCTAAGTTCCAAACAGGGAAAGTTTCGTATTTAGCATAGCCTGCCTTAATGCCCCTTTTGTTTTCGTGATAAAGTTGTGATAGGCATGTTGCCATTTTGCCACTACCTGGGCCGGGTGCTGTTACAACAACGAGTGGGCGTGATGTTACAACGTATTCGTTTTTGCCATAACCATCATCGCTAACGATTTTTTCAACTTCAGAAGGATAACCTTCTATTGGATAATGGCGATAAACCT
>JAZOMM010000056.1:0-2388 GCA_045653965.1 Christensenellaceae bacterium
TGAAAAAGTATGGGATATAACTCATCACTCATCACTCATAGTTTATAGCTAAAAGTGCTTTTTATTAAGATTGTCGTTCTCTTTTCTTCTCTTATACCTTGCCTTATTCCACCGGGAGAACACCGAGAGACGACCGAGAGAACTCCGACTCAACTCCCTGCCTCCCAAAAGGCACTTTTTTTAAGATTGGCTTCCTAAAAAAGTTGACTCGTTCCCTGAAAAGGTTGATTCCATTCCTAAAAAGGTTGCCTGTTCCTAAAATAGTTGACTCATCAGTTTCTAAACAAAAATCGCAGCAAAATACTATTTTTCTTGCTCAATTCAAAAAAATGTAGTACCTTTGCACCGTGAACCTGCGCCGAGGGGTGTCTGACACCAACTGGCGGAGGGTAGCAGACATATTTAAAAGGCGTTTATTAGCGCTCTGTTCTGACCTTTTGGAATGTCGCAACTTTCAATAGATATTCAGGACTTAGCAACGATAGATGCCCTACGGGATATGAAATATCCCTCTTGTGCCTATTTGGTACAGCTTTTGCGTATCTGCGTATGCGCACACGCGTACCTTAACTACAATATGGCACGAGAGTATTTTATATTCGGCGTGGGCTTCGCGTTGTCGGTTCTAATATCTAAGGCAATGCGACAGCCTCAAAAGGTGGAACTGGCAAAAGGCAAGTTTCACGCTTTTTTTGTATGCCTCTATAATTGTTAAACAACCAAATAAATAACAAACGGAGGCAGCCGAAAATCCGACAAAGAGTAGGCATGATAAAACAAAATTAAATTATGAGAACAAAATTTTTATTTCTAACTGCTGTATTTATCGCACTTGGAACTAATGCATGTTTCGCAAAAAAAATTAAAATCACATGCGACCAGGAAGACGCAAAAATCTATGTGGACAATGACTACATGGCTCAAGGTGCATATGTTGCTGAAGTAAGCAACAGAGAGGGACACATTCGTGTTAAAATTGAAAAAGAGGGATATGTGACTCGTCGTTTTAAGATTAAATCAGATGATAAACGAAAGGCAATTGATATAGTTCTTGAGAAAGATGAAGGTTGGAATTCTTCTTCTGCTAATCAATTGGCAAATAAATTTTTTGCCATCCCAGTTGATCAAAGATATATTGAAAAAGCAGGTGGTAAAGAAGAAGCTGCGAAATTAGCTTGGAAACAATTGCATCAAATTCTTTTGAATTATATCGAAGAAATTGAAGAGAGTAATATGACCGGAGGTTATATTCAATCAGCATGGGCTTACAAATCTTATACAAATTCTTCATTAAACGATTTTGAAGGTATACAATGGCGTACGCGAGTTACTATCAAAGAGTCTAGTGATGGTGATAATATTGTATATCGTATTAAAATTGCCTCAGAAGTTGCTCCAATTAATGCCACTTCTGAAGACTATTTTCAACCTATTGGTCGTGTATTAAAGGCATACGAACCTATGATTTCTGAGTTTCAAGCTCGTTTAGGTTCTTTCTAATATTCACTAATTAAAATATTTACAATGATGAAAAAGATTTTGATGGCTTGCTTGTTCGCCTTAATATCAAGCGCTTCTATTTCTGCACAAACTGTTATTTGGAAAGATGATTTTGATGGTGATAAAGGGTGGCAAACATTTGAGTATAAGGGATTGTATAAATCAGAATATACTAAAGATGGAGCACTCTTGTTAAAAGGATATAACAAAGGTACTAAATGTACTTCAAAATGCAAAACAACTCTTAACCCTATCAAGAATTTTTCTATTTCTGTAGAAGCTACATCCAAATCTGGTCTAAAAGAGGATTCATATTTTGGTATAGCGTTTAACTGTTTGGATGCAAATAACTATTCATTATTCAGCGTAGAAAAAGGTTTTGCATATTACGAACAATATCGCGATGGACAAAGAGTACGCTTTGATTACGACCTGATTAAGAATACAAAAGTAAAAGTGTTTAATCTAGAGATTAAGAAAACAGGTACTACAGTCGCTTTTCTTATTAACGACGAAGAGACTTTATTTATTGAAGATGTTGAAGTAAAATCAAGTAAGGTAGCACTATATGTAGAAGGTGAAACTCAAGTTGCTTTCGACAATATAGAAATCAAACAATAATAAGTAATTGTTTATTAGTTTGGGGTCTTAAAAATAGCAAGCTTGAATTTCATGCTTGCTATTTTTATATTTTCAGCAGACTATCTTTTTTATGATAGGCTCTCATGATCGCCTAATCCGCAGGTAACTTTATATATCTTGCAAAACTCAAAAATCGGGGATTTCTGACATATTTCACACTAAAAAATCGGGGATTTCTGACAAAAATATAAAAAACATTTGCACAAACCAAATAAAATCACTACCTTTGCAGCGTTTTAACACAAA
>JAZOMM010000057.1:0-2086 GCA_045653965.1 Christensenellaceae bacterium
CCGATAAAAAAGCTTCCTTTAATATCTCCATTTTCAAATTCCTTTGTTTGATTTAATCACAATTCAAGAATAGCTCCTAAATTCCACCTTATTATATATAAAAACTATGTCAATGTCAAGAAAATTTAACAAAATAGTAACAATGTTTTTATTTATTGTGTTTGCTTTTTGCGTTGTTGGTTTTTATAAATCGACAAGTGTTTCAAATGCACAAAATTTGCAAATAAGCCAAAACACATATTTACCACAAACTTCTTTAGAAAACACAGCATTAACAAGCGCAAGTGCTGTTTATCGTGATGAAAATTTAACGGCTATTATTGAAGATGCTTATAAGTTTACCATTTACTTTAATGATAAGACCGTTGTGGTAAATCAAGACAAAAATAATCTTAAAGATATATTAGATGTTAAAGCATTTAACGATAACACATTGTTTTTTTCTGCAAATGCAAGGCTTTATGCTTATGACATTGAAAGTGGCACTTACAATAAGGTTAAATTAAACGGCTCTATTGAAGAACCTGTTAGTTATTTTACTTTTAACGATAACTACTTAGTTACAACCTATCAAGATTCTTGCAAGATTTTCTCTGTTGAAAATAATAGTTTAGATGACAACACTTTTAAGAGCATCGGCTCTGAAATTGAAATTTTTAATGGTAGCACAGTTTCTATTAATGAAGATAACAAACTATTTATCGTTGGAAAATCTGGCATCTATAAAACAATTGCAAGCGAGCCTACTATTCAAACAACCGACAATACTTTGACATCTACTACCCCATCTCAAATTATCTCAAACGATGATTTTATATATTATGTTATAAACGATAAAGTATATAGCCTTTCTACTAATGGTGGCGAGCCTATCGAATTTAGCACGTTAGAAAGCGACAATGCTTATGACCTTGGAAGAATTAGTAGCACAATTAAGAACATTTCTTTTTGCGATGATAAACTTTTAGTTGTTCAAAGCGATAATATCCAAGAATTTGAAATTAAGGGCAACCAACTTGTATTTACAGGGTTTGCAATTGCAAAAAATAAAACGGCTTATAACAGAGTTTCTAGCAATGCAATCGAGATAGAAAAAACAAACAAAACCATTGGCGTTTTGGACAACTTCAAACTAACAATTTTTGCAAATAACAACGTTCAAAACATATACGCAAGAGAAAACTATAAGAACTATTTAATTTCAAGTTTAGAAATAAACGATGTTCTTCCTTCTTCTTTTACTCTTGGTGAACAAAGTGCTTTGCTTTTATATGACAGCAATTCAGCAAATAAGTTTGTTTCGCTTTTAGACTTTACAAAACAAGATAATTATCTATCGAATAAACTTTCATTAGCAAACGATTCTGTTATTCACGATGTTTGTTATCAAAGCGGATACTATTACCTATTATGCGACAATGGTAATGCCCCACAACATATTTACAGGGCAAAGGCAAATGGTATTTCTCTTGAGTTTGAAAGAATAGATATGAATATATCAACAGCCGAATTTACAATGTTTACTGTAGATACATACTCTAATATTTATCTTGCAAACAAGACTTCTATTGCAAAACTTTCAAAAGAAGACGGTTACTCTAATTTGACCGAAGTTGGAAATAATTTTACTAAGATTACCAAACTTCAAACCGACCTTTTAGCAAGACTTTACGTTCTTGATAACGGCGCTATTAAGAGCATTGAAAGTACAACCATTACCGACTATTCTCTTGAAAACGTTAAGGCTTTTGCTTTTGATTTTATTGATAATAATGCATTTTTGCTTTACGATAATAGCGAGTTTATTTATCTTACAACCGAACTTGACAACGCTTCTATTAGCGACCTTGTTGTTCCAGATGACTTTAATCTTTCTTTTAATCCTTCTAGCCCTACTATCGCTAGTGAAAATTTGCAATTCTATAAGGCAAAAGAAGGCGTTAATACTTATGTTGTAAAATCTCAAGACCAAGATTTAATTGCTGGCGAAAACTTTAAGTTCCAATCATTAAGCGACTACACAGATGAATATGTGCTAATATGTTCTGTTATGTATAAAGGTAACCAAGTTTTCTATGCCCTTGCA
>JAZOMM010000058.1:0-1920 GCA_045653965.1 Christensenellaceae bacterium
ATATCAGCACTCGTTATGAGTTTTGTTCCAACGCCCCAAGAATTGATTTTTGCACCTTGGCTTTTTAATGATGTTATTGAATATTCATCTAAGTCACCTGAAGCACATATGATTGTGTCTGGATAACCTGCATCATCAAGCATTTTTCTTGCTTTTTTAGACAAGTATGCAAGGTCACCTGAATCTAACCTAATTCCTTTTGGTTTATGTCCGTTTTTTGATAGATAATCAAAAACCTTAATTGCATTTGGCACACCTTGATTAAGCGTATCGTAAGTATCGACAAGCAAAAGTGCATTATCGGGATAGGTTTTTGCATATTCCATAAATGCAGTATATTCGTCCTTAAAATTCATAACCCAACTATGTGCGTGAGTTCCTGCAACAGGAATATCAAACATTTTACCCGCAAGAACGTTAGATGTTGAATTGCATCCACCGATAACAGCAGCCCTTGCGCCATAAATACCGGCATCTGGGGCTTGCGCTCTACGAAGCCCAAACTCCATAACGACATCGCCTTTAGCAGCCGAACAAACTTTTGCAGCCTTTGTAGCGATTAGTGTTTGGAAGTTTACCATATTTAAAATTGCTGTTTCTATTAGTTGTGCTTCTATTATAGGTGCTTTTACCGTTATGATAGGTTCACCTGGGAAAACAACCGTACCTTCAGGAACAGCATAAATATCACCCGTAAACTTAAAACTTCTTAAGTAGTCTAAGAAATTTTGACTAAAGATATTTAAGCCTTTTAGATATTCGATTTCATCTTCTCCAAATCTTAAATTTAAGATATAGTCAACCACTTGCTCAAGTCCGCAAGCAAGCGAATAAGTAATCATATTGTTTTGACGAAAAAAGACATCAAAAATGGCAATCTCATCAGTCTTTCCGTGATTTAGATATCCGTTCATCATAGTAAGTTGATATAAGTCTGTGAGCAATGTCAAATTTCTTTGTTCCATATTATTCTCCCATTATAAAATAATATTTGTCCATTATCTTAACTAGTATATCACAATTATTTTTTTTTGTAAAATATATTTGACTTTTATATGTAATATAAATCACATTATTTAAAGAGTTAATTATTGACTTAAAATTCATTGTATGATATAATATTTTCATTAATTTTAAGGTGAAAAATATGATTTGTTTTGTTATAGCATTAAAAAAAGAAGCACAAGAACTACTAAAACGAGCAGAAAACTTAAAAGAATTTAGCCTTGCCGACAAGCCGTGCTATTCTTGCACATTAAATGGTAAAGAAGTTATAATCGCAATTAGTGGCATAGGCAAAGTTAGTGCTGCGCTTACAACCCAACTTTTGATTGATAAATACAGCCCTGATTTTATTTTTAACTTTGGAACTTGTGGCGGTATGAATAATAGCGTGGAAATTCTAAATTATTATTTAATAGACAAATGTTGTCAATTTGATTTTGACTTAAGAGAACTTGATGGTGTGCCACTAGGTTACATTCAAGAATATGACACTGTTTATTTCGACACCTATACAAAGGGGCTTGATTTTCTTAAAACAAGCAGGGTTGCAAGTGCCGATAGGTTTACAAACGATATTAATGATATCAACTCAATAAACGAAATCGGTTGCAGTTTAAGAGATATGGAAGCAGGTGCAATTGCACAAGTTTGCACTTCTAACAATGTCCCTCTCGTTATGATAAAAGGAATTAGTGATGTCTATGGAAACGGCACAGCACAAGAACAATTCTATCAAAACTTAATGGCTGTTGGAAAAGGCTTCCCTGACATTATCTTAAAAGCATTAGATATTATTAGTAAATAATAAAAAATATTAAAACGCTAATAAATATTAAATTCGAGCAATAAAAAACAACTATCTTTGTAGATAGTTGTTTTTTTTGGAGCTGATGGCGGGACTTGAACCCGTGACCT
>JAZOMM010000059.1:0-3714 GCA_045653965.1 Christensenellaceae bacterium
TTCGTTACACATTCTAACGCACTTACCACAAAGAATACACTTGCTTGGAGTTCTTATGATGCTATATGAAGAATCATCTGAACAAATTGAGCAAGAGTTATTTGGGAAACGAACGCCTTCGATGTTAAACTTATAAGCGAATTCTTGAAGCCTACATTTACCACTCATGTGACAAGTTGTGCAGTCTCTGCAGTGGTTTGCGAGCAATAATTCAAGAATCATTTTTCTATATTTTCTAAGTCTTGGAGTGTTAGTTTTGATAACCATACCATCTCTTGGTTTGCAAGAGCAAGAAGCATCAAAACGGCCCCTTTCATCTTCGAACATACACATTCTGCATGCGCCGTAAATAGAAAGTTCTGGGTCATAACAGAAGGCTGGGATTTCGATACCTGCTTTTCTTGCAAGTTCCAAAATATTCTTTTCGCCTTCGATTTCAACTTTAACGCCGTCAATAATCATATATTCGCTCATATTAAACCTCCTTTATAGCGTGGAATGGACAGTTAGATAAACAAGCCCCACACTTAATACACTTGTCTTGGTCAATAGTAAATGGCTTTTTAATTTCGCCTGTGATAGCATTAACCGGACAGTTTCTAGCACACTTAGAGCAACCTTTACAAAGTTCAGCGTCAATAGTGATTGTTTTAAGTTTTTGACAAGCACCTGCTGGACATTTCTTATCGTAAATATGTGCTCTATATTCATCTTCAAAATATTTAATAGTTGAAAGAACAGGACCTGCCGCAGTTTTACCAAGACCACAAAGAGCAGTTTTAGAAATTGTTTCGCCAAGTTCTTTTAAAAGTTCGATATCGCCATCTCTACCATTGCCGTCAACGATACGATTTAAGATTTCGAGCATGCGCTTTGTACCTTCTCTACAAGGAACGCACTTACCACATGATTCTTTTTGTGTAAAGTCCATAAAGAATCTTGCAACTTCAACCATACAAGTTTTATCGTCCATAACAACGAGTCCACCAGAACCGATGATTGCGCCAACTTTAGAGAGAGAGTCGAAGTCAAGTGGTAAATCTAAATGTTCTTCGGTTAAACAGCCACCTGATGGGCCACCGATTTGAACGGCCTTAAACTTGCCACCACCACGAACACCACCACCGATATCAAAAATAATTTCACGGAGTGTTGTTCCCATAGGAACTTCTATTAGACCTGTGTTATTTACGTTACCTGTTAAAGCAAAGGCTTTTGTACCTGTTGATGTTTCTGTGCCGATATTTTTGAACCATTCGCTACCATTAGAGATGATTAGTGGAACGTTTGCAAAAGTTTCAACGTTATTTAGAACGGTTGGTTTTTCAAATAAGCCGTTTTCAACAGTTCTTGGTGGTTTTGTTCTTGGCATACCACGTTTACCTTCAATAGAAGCAGTGAGGGCTGAACCTTCACCACAAACGAATGCGCCTGCGCCACGGTTGATATGTAAATTAAATGTATGACCAGAGCCTAAGATATCTTCGCCCAAAAGACCTAATTCTTCTGCTTGAGCGATTGCATTTTTAAGTCTTGCAACTGCAAGTGGATATTCTGCACGAACATAGATATAACCTTCTGTTGCGCCTGTTGCAATACCTGCGATAAGCATACCTTCAATCATAGCGTGTGGGTTGCCTTCCATAACAGACCTATCCATAAATGCGCCTGGGTCACCTTCGTCACCATTACATACAACGTATTTAGGGAAGTTCTTTTGTCTTGCAACTTGGCTCCACTTCTTGCCTGCTGGGAATCCACCACCACCACGGCCACGGAGACCTGATTCTGAAATTTCGTTAATAACGCTTTCAGCATCCATTTCGAATAAAACTTTTTCTAAAGCCTTATATCCACCTCTTGCAAGGTATTCGCCTATATCTTCTGAATCGATATGTCCACAATTTTCAAACACGATACGAGTTTGTTTTTTGTAGAAAGGAATTTCTTCTTGTTTAGCATATTCTGCTTTTTGACCATAAACAAGTCTTTCAATAAGTTCTTTGCCGATAATAGATTTTTCAACTATTTCTTCGCAATCTTCAACTTTAACCTTTGTGTAAAGCCAACCTTGTGGGTCAATTCTTAAAAGTGGACCCATTTCGCAGAAGCCGTTACAACCTGTCTTTTTTGCACCGATTGGGTGGTCAACGTGCTTTTCAAGAGAAACTTGAACATTTGCACCCTTTTCTTTTAAGAGTTCTAATAACCTATCATAAATTTTAAGAGCACCACCAGCGATACAGCCTGTACCAGCGCAAATTAAAATCTTTGTTGATTGTGCATCAAGTTCTTTAACGCAGGTTTCTCTAAAACTTCTTAATTGTTCAACACTTGTAAGTTTAGACATTTTCAGCCTCCTTGATATCCTTAATAACTTGTCTTACCTTTTCTGGTGTCATTGCTGAATGAACGGTTTCGTTAACCATCATTACAGGAGCAAGACCACAAGCACCAAGGCAAGAAACGGTTTCTACCGTAAACATAAGGTCATCAGTTGTCTTTTGACCTTCTTTAAGACCCAAGATTTTTTTGAGTTCGTTTAGAACAGGAACAGAATGACGAACGTGACAAGCAGTTCCATCGCAAACCTTAATTACATACTTTCCTTTTTGGTCTAAAGAGAAGTTTTCATAAAAAGTTACAACGCCATAAATCTTTGCTTCGCTAACATTTAGTTTTTTTGCAAGATATGGGAAAATTTCCTTTGGTAAATATCTGTAATGTTCTTGTGCTTCTTGTAAAACGGCAATAAGTGCTTTTTCTTCATTGCCAAACTTTTCAATTGCACGGTCTAGTATAGTGTAATCAAACATACATTTCCTCCGTTTGTCTTTTTAACTAATTTCTTTTTTAGAGCATTTAATCGTCCAAAATAAATTTCGGGCGATTAAAATTAAAATTTATTTATTCAAATATTCATCGATTGCTTTAGCAGCAGTTTTACCAGCACCCATAGCGAGAATAACTGTTGCAGCACCTGTAACGGCGTCACCACCTGCATAAACTGCTTGAACAGATGTTAAACCGTTTTCATCAGTGATAATACCACCGTGCTTGTTAACTTCTAAGCCTTCTGTTGTTGACTTAATAAGTGGGTTTGGAGAAGTTCCAAGTGCCATGATAACAACGTCTGCTTCGATATCAAAATCGCTTCCCTTAACTTCAACAGGGCGTGCTCTACCAGATGCATCTGGTTCTGAAAGTTCCATTTTTACGCAAGTAACAGAACTTGTCCAACCTGTTTCGTTTCCGTTAATCTTAACAGGGTTTGTCAAAAGGTCAAATATGATACCTTCTTCCATTGCGTGTTCAACTTCTTCCTTTCTTGCTGGAAGTTCGTTGAGTGTTCTTCTATAAACGATATGAACTTCTCCACCTAAACGCTTAGCGCATCTTGCAGCGTCCATAGCAACGTTACCGCCACCAACAACAACTACTTTTGTGCCACGCTTGATAGGTGTTGTAGCATCATCTTTATATGCTTTCATAAGGTTAATTCTTGTTAAGAATTCGTTTGCTGAATATACGCCGTTTAAGTTTTCACCTGGGATATTCATAAACTTTGGTAGACCTGCGCCTGAACCAACGAATACTGCCTTAAAGTCATATTCTTTGATAAGTTCATCGATAGATAAAACTTTACCGATAACCATATTTGTTTCAATCTTAACGCCTAAATCTTTAAGTGTGTCGATTTCTTTTTGAACTATG
>JAZOMM010000060.1:0-4798 GCA_045653965.1 Christensenellaceae bacterium
TCAAAATTTTTGTAGCAGTTTGCGAACATGGATGCACCACCAAAGCTGCTGAGGCATTGTTTATTGTTCAACCCACAATTTCACACACCATAACCGAATTAGAAAAGTTTTATAAAGTTCCTTTGTTTGAAAGAATTAATCAAAGACTTGTTTTAACAGACATTGGAAAGGAACTATTAACTAAAGCAAAAGAAATTCTTTCAAGGTTTGAAGATTTTGAAGCGCTTGCAACACTGAATGGTCAAAACCCTTTGGTTAAAATAGGTGCATCTTTAACCCTAGGTCAAACGCTTATCCCTCGTTTTTTAGAAGTGGTGCAAGAACAAGGTTATAATATTCAGCCACAAATTTTGATAAGACAATCTACAAGAATACAACACGAACTTGAACAAAGCACTCTTGATTTTGGGCTTATTGGTGGAAATGTAACATCGCCACATTTAAAAGCCATTCCACTATCTAACGAAAAGTTTGTTGCTGTTTGTCACGCCGATTATGATATTTATAAAGAAATTAGTTTTGAGCAACTTACACAAATTCCTTTACTTATTAGAGAACACGGCAGTTCATCTCGTGATTTTTTAGAAAACATTGCTGAAGTTAGAGGCATAACATTTTCGCCTATAATGGACTCTTCTAACAACCAAGCAATAGTTACTGCTATTCGTTCAAAATTAGGTGTTGGCTTTTTAACTGAAGGATACGTTAAAGAATTTATTGAAAGTGGCGAGTTTAAAATTGTCAACATTAAAGACATCGTTGCAACTCAAACTAATTACCTTGTGTTTCACAAAAACAAAAAACTAAATTCTTTTCAGCAACAAGCCTTTGACATAATTAAAGCACTTGCTTAGTCACATAATAAAAAATTAACGCAACAAAAAAACTCGACTTAATCTTAAGCCGAGTTTTTCTTATTTTTATCTTTTATTTTTTCTTTTTTAACATTTCAACGATGTCGCTTAGTCTATCTAAATCATCACGAGTGTAATAATCTATATATATTCTGCCCTTTTTATCGTTGCCGATAGCGTTTACTTTAGTGCCAAGAACCCTTTGCATATCCATAATGAGTTCTCTAAGTTCGTTAGAGAGTTCTTGTTTAATTTTCTTTTTAGCCTTAACTTCTGGTGGTTCAAAATATTCTTTAACCCTTTTTTCAACTTCTCTAACAGAAAGCCCATCTTTAATGGTGGTTTGAGCATACTTGATTTGGTCGGTTTGTGGCAAAGAGATAATAGCCCTTGCATGACCAGCAGATAGTGTGCCGTTGGCAACGAGTTTAATAACTTCTTGAGAAAGGTTAAGAAGTCTTAGCGTGTTGGCGATAGCAGGACGAGATTTGCCTATTCTATCGGCTAAATCTTCTTGAGTCATGCCATAGTCATCCATAAGCGAACGCATTGCCGTTGCTGCTTCTATTGGGTTTAAGTCTTCCCTTTGCAAGTTTTCGATAAGGGAAATTTCTTTAATTTGTCTTTCGTTATAGTTTTTAACAATAACAGGCACGGTTGATAGGCCAGCAAGTTTACTTGCCCTAAAACGCCTTTCACCTGCGATAATCATATATCTATCGCCACTCTTGTTAACGATGATTGGCATAATCACGCCGTGCTTTGCGATAGAGTCTGCAAGTTCTTGAAGTGCTGTTTGGTCAAACACCTTTCTTGGCTGATTTGGGTTTGCAAAAATTGAAGAAATTTCAATTTGCTTTACATCTTCGCCACTACTATGCGATTTTTCTTCATCAAACAACAAACTTTTTCCGTAATCTTCTTCTGTTTCAGAAAACAAGGCAGAAAGACCTTTTCCTAATCCTTTTGCTTTCATACTTTCCTCCAATTATTCTTTGGTTTTCTTAGCAGGCTGTCTTGCTATGTATTCTTCTGTTAAAGCAAGATAAGCCTTTGCACCCGAACAGCGTGTGTCATGAAGCATAATTGGCACGCCGTGGCTTGGTGCTTCTGCCAAACGAATATTTCTTGGTATAACCGTGTCGAATACTCGTTTGCCGAAATATTTGCGAATTTCTTCGCTGATTTGTCTTGATATAATCGCCCTATTATCGCTCATTGTAAGCACAACGCCTTCGATTTTGAGTGATGGGTTTAAGTGTTTTACAACAAGTTTAATAGTGTTCATTAGTTGTGATAAGCCTTCTAGTGCATAATACTCGCTTTGGATAGGGATAAGCACAGTATCGGCTGCGGCGAGTGCATTTATTGTCAAAAGTCCAAGTGATGGTGGGCAGTCTATCGTTATAAAGTCGTAACTTTGTTTAGCACGCTCTAACACCTTTCTAAGCACCTTTTCCCTGTCTTTAACATAAACAAGTTCAACTTCTGCACCAGCAAGGTCAATATTAGAAGGAAGTATGTCAAGCCCTTCCACGCAAGTTTTAAGCACGGCTTCTTCGATAGGCATATCGTCTATCATTACATTATAAACCGAATTCTTTACTTCGCTTTTAGCAAAACCTAACCCACTTGTTGCATTGCCTTGTGCATCAAGGTCAACTATCAAACACTTATACCCCTTTTTAGCAAGGTATGCCGACATGTTTACGCATGTTGTGGTTTTGCCTACGCCACCTTTCTGGTTAGAAAAAGCAATTATCTTTCCCATAATTCTCTCCTTTGCAAGTTTTTGCTTTATCTTTCTTTTTTTCTTTTGTTTTTTAAGTTTGCATTATTCTTTGTTAGAATTTTGCTCGCTCTCTTGTTCTATCTTTTCTTCTTTATTTTCTTCTTTTGCTTGACTTTCAGCGTTGGCTTCAATGTCTTTTTGTTCTTTTTTAGCCTTCTTTTCCTTAGCTTTTTCTTCAGAAATTATAACCGACTTTCTCTTAAAAGGATTTTCTCTTAACGAGCGCTCGTTTTTATCCATAAATTCGATAATTTCTTCAACGCTCTTGCCTTCCATAAGCATATCTACTTCTTCAGAGAAAATTGTTTCTCTTTCAACCAAAAGTCTTGCCATATTGTCAAGAAGTTTTTTGTTTGCAGATAAAAGTTTTCTTGCTTTTTGCAAGCCATCGTCAATAATTTGTCTAATTTCTTGGTCAATAATACCAGCCGTTTGCTCGCTGTAGTTTACGTGCGATGCCATATCTCTGCCGATAAACACTTCTTTATCCGAGCCATAAGAAATAGGACCAACCTTTTCGCTCATACCCCACTCGGTTACCATAAGTCTTGCACGCTTTGTAACGGCTTGAATATCGCCAGATGCACCGGCTGAAATATCTTTAATAATAAGTTCTTCGGCTACCCTACCACCCAAAGTCATAACTATATCGTCAAGTAGTTTTGCCTTTGTCAAATGGTTATCATCAGAGTCTGGTCTTGTCATCGTATAGCCTGCAGCCTGACCTCTAGGAATAATTGAAACTTCATGAACAGGGTCGCAGTTAGGTAATAGCCTTGCGAGTATTGCATGGCCTGATTCGTGATATGCAGTAATGCGCTTATCCGTTTCGGTAACAAGCCTACTCTTCTTTTGTGGGCCCATAAGCACCTTATTGATACCTTCATAAAGGTCTTTGTTTGTAATATATTTTCTGTTTGCCCTTGCAGCAAGGATAGCCGCTTCGTTCAAAAGATTTTCTATATCAGCACCAGAAAAACCACTTGTCATTCTTGCAACAACCTTAAAGTTTACATCAGTTGCAAGTGGTTTGTTTCTTGCGTGAACTTTTAAGATTGCTTCTCTACCACGAACGTCTGGAACATTTACATAAATTTGTCTATCAAATCTGCCTGGGCGAAGCAATGCTGGGTCAAGTATGTCAGCCCTGTTTGTTGCCGCCATAACGATAATGCCATCGTTTGTTTCAAAACCGTCCATTTGAACTAAAAGTTGGTTTAAGGTTTGCTCTCTTTCATCGTGGCCACCACCCATACCTGTGCCACGTTGACGACCAACGGCATCAATTTCATCGATAAACACGATACAAGGCATGCTCTTTTTTGCAATGTCAAATAAGTCCCTTACTCTAGATGCACCAACACCAACAAACATTTCAACAAAGTCTGAACCACTTATTGAAAAGAAAGGAACGCCTGCTTCACCAGCAACGGCTTTTGCAAAAAGTGTTTTACCTGTGCCCGGAGGGCCTACAAGTAACACGCCTTTTGGTATTCTTGCACCAAGGTCAGAGAATTTTTTAGGATTTTTTAAGAAGTCTACAACTTCTGCAAGTTCTTCTTTTTCTTCTTCTGCACCTGCAACGTCACTAAACCTAACTTTTAAGTTTTGGTTTACTCTTGCATTAGTTTTTGCAAAATTCATTGCACTCTTTGTGCCACCTTGCGTTTGCATTATCAAGATAAAAAACACGATTGCAATCAAAATTGTTCCACCAAGTGGAAGTAGCGATGACCAAATTGAGCCTGCATTAGGGTCTGTATAATTATAACTTAACCTAAGTTCGGTAAGAAGTTCTGTGATTTCTTTTACATCACTATCACTTCTTGAATAATTTGTTGTAAATGATATCTTTTCACCCGTTGCCTTGCTTATCAAATCAAAGTTGATTACATATCCATCAAACTCAATGTTTGCTAGCCTTGCACCCTTAGTCATGTTAAATCCATTTCTAGAGATTGTGTCTTTAATTTGAGATGCATTAGCACTTTCTAACTCAATACCATTTAAGATGTTATCATCTTCTTGACCTACATTTTTTGACATCTCGCTAAGAATTGAGCGAAATTCAGATGTCTTAATTTCAGTGCTTGCCATTAAGCATGAGGTAATAGAAAAAATTGCAATTGCAGCAATTATAATACCAAGCACT
>JAZOMM010000061.1:0-2358 GCA_045653965.1 Christensenellaceae bacterium
GCATTTAGTAAATTAAAAAAACGTTATATGTTTATTTAAATGTAAATAAGTTGTAAACATTAAAAAAATCGTTGGGATTAGCCAACGATTTTTGTGTTTTAAATTAAATTTCATCAAGAATTTAGCGTAAAATATAATGTACTTTTGGTTTTTATTCTATTTTCTAAACCTGCCAAAAACTTCGTTTACCTTAGAAAAACTTGCGAAAGACTTTGGATATTTTTTAATAATTTTCATCATTTCGCCAATTTGTTTTTTTCTTATTATGCAAACAATTAGATATTTGTCAGTGTGTGAATACATTCCAACAACTCTGATTTCAGTTACGCCGTGGTGTAGGGTATTAATAAGTTCGTTAGATAATTCATCTGGCGTGTCGGTTATAATTTCAAATTTATATCCATTTTTTATGCCTGATAAAGAGTAATCAACTACGACATTTGCGATAAACAAGTTAATTTTGGTTGCACCATTTTTCTATTAATTTTAAGATAATTATATCACTATAGAAAATGAAAGGCAATCGTTTGAAAAGTTAAAAGCAAACAGCAAATTACAAAAAAAGAGTTCGATATTTTGCCGAACTCTTTTTTAATATCTTAAATTTGATTTTTTGTTTTAACTTTTGGGGACACATCATTTATATTACAAAGCGTTTATTCTGGTAAAACGGTTTTATCTAAAACGCTTTGCATATTGTTGCCAAGGATTGCTTCGATTTGTTCTTCAGGGATATCAAGCGATAAAAGTCTTGCAAGTTCCCAAGCGATATCGTGAACAACAGTGTCTGTTCCAAAAACAACACGATGGTAATCTATGTGCTTAAGGCTATCTTCCCAACGAACATCGGTTGTAAAACTTCCACAGAATTCAAAATAGCAGTTGTTATAACGAGAATCTTTAGCAACTTGTTCTGCTTGGCGACGACCTCTTGTGCCACCACCACTATGACCGATAATAAAGTTTGCATTTGGATATTTTTCTGCCATTTTTGCAATTCTTTCTGGCGTTCCACAATCGCCGTCATCAAAAGAGTGGAACAAGATGTGCATTGAGTGTTTGTTGGCATATTCATACATAGTAAAGAATCTTTCATCATCTACATTAACGCCTAAATATTGTGGGGCTACCTTAAAGCCACAGAAATAGCCACCCTTAAAGAAGGAATCAAGCACTTCTTCGGTATAAAGTTCAGAGTAAATAGGGTTTACAACAAGGTTGCCCCTAAAATGCTCTTTATCGTCGATAGCCACTTCAACCATTTTGTTGCCTTCGATAGGTGTTCCGAATAGGGCAGTTTCTGGTTGAGAAACCATTTTATCTATACCGAAAGCCTTCATTTCTTTTTTGAAGGTTGCAATTTGGTCTTCAATTCCATTTTCAAGCAAATACCAACTGCGTGTAAATGGACCGATATGCGTGTGAGCATCTATAACGAGAACATCTGAAAGTGGTCTGCCGTTTATAAATTCTTTCCAGAACCTATTATCGATTTTATCTTGAATTTTCTTCTTATTGCGAGAAGCGTGTTTTTTGGTGTTGTTTGGAAGCAAAGAAACAAAGTTGTTCCAAGCAATTTGGTTTTTCTTTTTTTGTGGGATATTTGCCCAAGCCAAGCCACCGATTGCCGCACCGCCGTGGCAACGATATCCAACGCCAAAAACAACACGGCTATAATCAGTTTGTTCGCATAAGATTTTTATAGCATCTCTTGTATGTAACCACGAAATGTCGCAATAAACATTTTTAGTTCTTCTCATAAGGTCTAAAACTCTTGAGTATTGCCACCACATAACTTCTTTAATAACAAAATTAAGGTCTGGGAATTCAGGTGCAATATTAGCAAGGTCTTCAACATCGTTTGCAGTCATTTCTGTAATATCGATTAAAATAACAGGTTGATATTTTCTTATTCTTTCAAAAACAGGGCGATATTCAACCATGCGGAAACGATTTGTTATAGGGAAGATAATAACGCAACCACCAACGCCCTTTTTAAGGCATTTTTCAAGCGCTTCCATTTCGCCTTTACCAACGAGCATAGCAGGATTTGCACAAAATGCAGGAATAATTCTTTTCTTTGCATTTGGTGTTTTTTCTATGTCTTCAAGCAAGAACTTGTTTCCAAAAACAGGGTGCAAGTCTCTTGCGTTAAGATGGTATGCAACCGTTTGCCAAATTCCAAGCCTATCCATAGAATCAAGCAAGTCTTGGAGCGTTGGATAGTCCGGTTGAGCATAAGCACCCATACCATATTTACCATTTACATTGATGTAGTAGTTACTTTTCATATTTAAACTCCTAAAATCGTTATTGATTTTATTATATCACAATAAACGAAAAAAGCAAGGGAAAAAC
>JAZOMM010000062.1:0-4243 GCA_045653965.1 Christensenellaceae bacterium
AAAGGTTGCAGACATACAAGTTGTAAGACACGGCAAAGTTCGTCGTGCAAAACTCTACTACTTGCGTGCTAGAACAGGAAAGGCTGCAAAAGTTAAAGAAATTAAGAGATAATTTACTTAAAAGAAAAATGAACTTGTCTAAATTTAGGCAAGTTCTTTTTTTATACTTTTTTGATTAAGGTTTAATAATAAAAAAGTAGTAAAATGCTCGTTAAAAATTGATTTTCCCTATATAATATGTTTACTTTTAAAATAAAATATTATATAATAATATAATAATGAGCGAGTTTTGGCTTTTTTAAGGGGACAAAGGAAATGATTGCAAAAGTTAATGGCTTTACACTTATCGGCTTAGATGGTGTTTCCATTGAAGTTGAAGTGGATATCAACAATGGGCTTCCTGCATTTGATATTGTGGGGCTTGCTGATACTGCCGTTAAAGAATCAAAAGAGCGTGTTCGTTCTGCCATCAAAAATAGTGGCAGAAATATGCCCATAAAACACATAACCGTTAACCTTGCTCCTGCTGATGTAAAAAAGGAAGGCTCATCGCTTGACCTTGCAATAGCAATAGGGCTACTTAAATCTAGTGGTCAACTTGAAGCCGACACAAATGGCATTATCTTTTTGGGTGAACTTTCACTAGACGGAAGTGTTAGAAGGGTAAACGGAGTGTTGCCAACCTTAATTTCTGCACTAAATCTAGGTTATAAAAAATTCATTATTCCAAAAGGCAATGAAAACGAAGCATCATTTGTGCAAGATATAGAAGTTGTTGCAGTTGAAAGTTTAAAGCAAGCAATAGACCATCTTTCAGGCTTAACAATTCTAGAGCCTATAAAAAAGCACGACTTTAAGGCAGAAGAATCAAAAAACATTTACCATAGCGACCTAGCATTAGTAAAAGGTCAAACGGTTGCAAAAAGGGCACTTGAAGTTGCAGTGTCTGGTGGACACAACTTGCTTTTAGTTGGTGCTCCAGGAACGGGCAAAACAATGCTAGCAAAGTGCATACCTACGATTATGCCAGATATGACTTTTGGCGAAGCGTTAGAGACAACAAAAATTCACTCGGTTGCAGGAATACTTAAAGATAGCGACGGAATAGTTTTAACTAGGCCGTTTAGAAGTCCACACCACACAGCCACAATGGTTGCGCTTGCAGGTGGTGGCTCGCACGTAAAACCGGGCGAAATTTCACTTGCACATAACGGAGTGTTATTCTTAGATGAAATGCCAGAATACACTCGTTCTAGTTTAGAAGTTTTGCGCCAACCACTTGAAGATGGCAATATCACAGTTTCAAGGGCTTCAGGAACGATAAATTTTCCAGCAAACTTTATGCTTTGTGGAAGCATGAACCCTTGTCCTTGTGGAAATTATGGTTCAGCAGAAAAAGTTTGCACTTGTTCGCCATCGCAAATAGCAAAGTATAAATCTAAGATTTCAGGACCACTACTTGATAGAATAGATATTCAAGTGGAAGTAGATGAAGTTAAATATGCAGAACTAACAGAAGAAAAACAAATGGAGAGTTCTAAAACCGTTAAAAACAGGGTAAATAGAACTAGGGCTATTCAAAAAAATAGATTTGCTAGTGACGGCATATTAACAAACAGCGATATGGGTGAAAAGCATTTGCAAAAATATTGCAAACTTTCTAAAGAATGTGAAGATATTTTAAGAAAGGCTTATGAAACCTTGCACCTATCACCAAGAGCAAGGAGTAGAATAATAAAGGTCGCAAGAACAATTGCAGATATGGAACTTTACGAACAAATTATGCCAGCACACATCTTAGAAGCAATTAGTTATAGACATACCTGATTATGATGAAATATACAAAAGAAGAGTTATGTTTAATATGGCTTGATAGTTTTGTTGGACTAGAATATAAACATAAAGTTCAAATTTATGAGTATTTAACTCAAAGCCAAAAGATTAGCGAAGGGCTTATGCTCGCAAAGGACTATATCGTTAAAAGTGTTGGCGAAAACGAATTTAGCACCATGCTTGGCTCTGCAAACCAAAGTTATCTAGATTTTGTTTTAGATGAATTAGGTAGAAGAGAGATTGTTGCCATCACAATTAATTCCAAAGATTATCCAAGCAAGTTAAATGATATAGAACTTAAACCTTTGGTTTTATATGCAAAGGGAAATTTACAACTTTTACAAACTAAAATTTTTGCAATTGTAGGTAGCAGAAAGAGTTTGCCACTATCAATTTCAATAGCCAAAGATTATGCAAGCACACTATCTAAACATTTTACTTTGGTTACAGGTATTGCAGAAGGCGTTGATAGCGAAGTTATAAAGACAGTGCTAGGCACAACAAAAAATATAATATCGGTTATTGCAGGTGGGTTTGATAACATTTATCCAAGCGCAAACAAAGACCTTTTTGAAAGGGTGTGTAAGCAAGGCTTAGCGCTCAGCGAACATCCACCAACAATATCTCCAAGACCTTATCATTTTCCAATTAGGAATAGGATTATTGCAGGGTTATCAAAAGGCGTGCTAATAGTAAGTGCAGGCAAAAAGAGTGGAACGCTTTACACGGCAGAATATGCGTGCGAATATTCAAAAGACTTATTTGCCGTTCCATATAGCGTAGGAGTTGCATCTGGCGAAGGTACAAACGATTTAATTAAGCGTGGAGCAATACTAACCGACAAGGTAGATGATATTTTAGGATTTTATTCGCTTGATTATAATGATGAATTAGAAGATTTATCACAAGAAGAAAAGAATATATTAAAAGCACTATCAAGTGGTGCAACACATATAGAAAAGTTAAGTAGAGAACTTAACAAAAGCACATATGAATTGATGGCAACGCTATCAATTTTAGAAATAAAAGGCGTGATTGTAAAAAGTGGCAATGTTTACGGGTTAGTCCGTAACTATTCGGAGGATTAGATGCAGTTAATAATAGTAGAATCACCACACAAGGCAAAAACGATTGAGAAATTCTTAAAAGGCGATTATAAAGTTGATGCGTCAAAAGGACACATTAGAGATTTACCTGTAAACTATATGGGTATATCTATTGCCAATAACTTTGAACCTTTTTATGTTGTTTCGCAAGAAAAAAAGCAAGACATAAAGAGATTAGAAACTATGGCAAAGAAAGCCGATAAAGTATTTCTCGCAACCGACCCTGATAGAGAAGGTGAAGCAATATCTTGGCACTTAGCAGAAGTTTTAGGGCTTGATATAAATTCTGCCAATAGAATAGAGTTTAACGAAATTTCTGAAAAGGCAGTTAAAAACGCACTTAATAACCCAAGAAAGATTGATATGAATTTGGTAGATGCTCAACAAGCAAGAAGGGTGCTTGATAGACTTGTTGGTTATAGCATTTCTCCTGCAGCAAGTTCAAGGCTTAACGATAACCTATCTGCAGGCCGTGTTCAATCTGTTGCACTTAAAATGGTTGTCGATAGAGAAAGAGAGATAACTGCGTTTAAGCCACAAGAATATTGGAACTTAAAAGCCACTGTCAGCAATAAAGAAGGCACGGCATTTAAAGTTCTTTTGAAAGAAAAGAACGGCAAACAATATAAACCAGAAAATGCTGAAGAAGCATTATTTACTGAAAATCAATTAAAAAACAGCAACTTTGTTGTGGCAAACGTAAAGCGTTCGGTTATGAAAGCACATGCACCAGCGCCATATATCACAAGCACTTTGCAACAAGATGGCTCTATTAGACTTAACTTAACAGCGCCACAAGTTATGCAAGTTGCTCAAAGACTTTATGAAGGTGTAGAAACACCTCGTGGCAACATTGCACTTATAACTTATATGAGAACAGACTCTGTTCGTGTTTCAACAGAAGCACAGGCAAGTGCATTAGAATATATTAAAGCAAACTATGGCAGTGAATACGTGCCATCAAAACCAAATAGGTATGTTACTAAAAAAGATGCACAAGATGCGCACGAAGCAATAAGACCTATTGATATAAACAAAACGCCAGAAAGCGTTAAAGACTTATTAGACAAAAATCAATATAGGCTATATAAACTCATTTACGATAGATTTATCGCATCGCAAATGAACGAAGCGAAATATGACAGCGTGTCGGTTGATGTATCAGCCGGCGAATATGGTCTAAAGACAAGTGGCAAAACCTTAATTTTCAAAGGTTACACAGTCGTTTATGACGACACTAAGAAAGAAGAAGATGAAGAAAGTGGCAATGCACTTTTACCAGCGCTTGATAACGGCGAAGTGCT
>JAZOMM010000063.1:0-5339 GCA_045653965.1 Christensenellaceae bacterium
CTTTCTATAAGTTCGCTACTAATATCACTATCAAGCCTTACGCCACTATCTAAGATTTGGCTTGGAAGTGCGCCCGATGCTAATACAACGATTGCACCTACGTCGTTTTTTGACATGTTTTGAAGGGCTTTTATTATTTCGGTTATACAGTTTTGAATTTTGTCTTCATCGTATGAGATGCCTTCGCCATGTTTTGCATCAAGAAGTTTGGTGTTTCTTCTTGCCCATAACATACGCTTTATTTCAACCGAATATAGCGTCACTATAGCAATAACGAATATTGCCGGAATAACTAGATAGATAGCACTGTTTATGTTTTCGATAAATGTTAAAAGTGCGCCTGCTATTACCATAACAGAAACAAATAACATTGCAAGTGCACCCGATTCGTTGTCAAACAAGAACTTTATCATATAGTAATAAAGCACTGTAAACACCAAAACGCTTACTGCTGTTGCAACAATACCATTTGTTGAACCCAAAAGGGTATTTACAACTAATTTAATTTTTTCGACTAAATTCATATTTCACCTATTTTTCCGTCATAATTTTAAAAATTGTTAAGTATGCAAAGTCAAAAGCATCACACTGCCCACTCTTTATTTTGTAATCTGCATCGCCAAGCATATCTACTGCACTTTTTAGCGCCTTTTTTTTGAACATTGCAGATTGGCTTTTCATTTTTGTAACGGCATATTCTTTTACGCCAAACGATTTTGCTAGTTCTTGCTCTGTCATGTTGCTTATCGAAACGTGCAAAAGCCTTCTAAAATAGTTGTAGATATAAGATAGAAGCCGTGTCGGCATTTCGCCTTTATTAAGCATATCCTTTATTATGGAAAGTGCTTTGTCAAAATTCTTTTTGCCTATTTGCTCGGTTAGTTCGTATATCTTATACTCTAACTCTTGCGACACAAGATTTTCTACGTCTTCTTTTTTTATGGTCTCTCCACTTCCCACATAATCTATGAGTTTATGTGTTTCGGTTTTTATCCTCGTCATGTCGCTAAGGCAATATTCACTAAGAAGTTTTGCCGTTTCGCCATCTATATTAACATTTAGCGATGAACACTCTGCTTTTATCCACCTTACGAGAAGGCTTACATCAGCCTTTGAACAATCTACTACGCAAACGCTTTCAAACTTTTTTAGTTGGTCGCTTGTTTTTTGGTTTATTATTACCAAAGCGCTTGATAAAAATGGATTTTCTAAATATTTTGCTAGGCCCTTTTTTATCTGTTCTTGCTTAGGGTAAAATTCCCTAAGTATTGTCATTCGCTTTTGGCTCATAAACGGATAGCCTTCAAGCGAAGATATTATCTCACCTATTTCGGTGCTTGCATCTAGGTTTACTAAATTTAATTCGGGGTTTGATATAAACTTATTTTTCAAAAGGGAAACACCACTTTCTCTAAAAAAAGCATCTTCCCCTTCAAATAAATATACTGCATATTCTTGACCAGCATTTAAGCCGTTTTTAAACTCTAAATATTTCAAAACAAACTCCCTCTTATACATTTTATCACTTTCTATGCTTTTTTGCAAACATATTACTTTGACTTTTTCAACTTTTAATCGATTTTAAGGCATATATTTCCATAACTAATAGCGTTTTGATAAATATTACTATATTTATAACTTATCGCAATCGTTGGTTTGTATCGTGATAAAAGGGCTTCTGCCCTGTTTAAGCATACCATTATATCATAACTATTATCAAGGTATGAAAAGTCTAAGTTTTCATTTGGAAGCCGTGAAAAGATGGCTGTTTTTTGACTGCCTATTCTTCCTAATATTACCTTTCCTTGCATTGAAAAAGATAGGTCTAATTTTGCCGATTTTATAATCTCGCCGTCAGCATAGTTTTTTAGAAGTATTTTTGGGAAAGATTTTTTGCAAATTTCTTCCATGTCATTCTGCTTATACCCATAGTAATAAACCTTTTTTATGGTATAAACAGATGTCATTTTTGTTATAAATTGTTGCAAGTTGACCATATATCCACCCATAACTATAAGGGTATCTAATGTGTCTTCGCCCGTTTTTCGCGCTAATTTTTTAAGCCTTGCAGTAGAATAGATATATGCTACATCGCTTACTATTAAAATGTTTTGTTCATCTAAAGAAATACAGGTTGCGCTTAAGGTGTCGTTGCTTGTTACATACATCTTTATGCCACTATTATTCGATGTGTTTGAGATTATGGTTGTAGTTAAAAAAGTGGCTGATAAACAAAGTGATATTATAAGTTTTGCTAGCCTTTTAAGGTTAAACATATCCCCTAAAATAAACCATAAAAAGTAATAGGCTATTATGCCACTGCCAAGCACTATCCCACCCACCATAAAGATTTTATAGTCAAATGCACCTATTAAAATATTTATAAGTTTGAATATATAGTTTGATGGAAAGAGTAAAATATTAGACATGCTGAATATTCCACCTAATATGGTGGCAATAAGCGTGAGTGTAAATATAAATGATACGATAGGTATAAATAATAGGTTAATTATTACTGAAATGGTTGAAACTTTGCCAAAAGCATATAAACATATTGGCAAAGAAAATATTTGAGCAGACACAATAGTGCCTATTGCCGTTGCGATTTTTCTTGGCAAAAATTTAAGCAATTTTGAAATTGGTTTTGCTAAAACTATTATGCCAATTACAACCATAAAAGAAAGTTCAAAGCCAACACAAAATAGTTGCACGGGCGAGAATAATAAAATTAAAATTCCTGCAAATGATAGTGCCGTTAAACTATCATAACGACTGCCTTTAAGCCTTGCAAATAGCATAACCGAAGTCATTATTGTTGCTCTTAGTGAAGATGCCGAAAAACCACATATACCACTATAAAAAAGCAATATTAAAGTAATGATAATTGTCTTTAGAATACTATTGATTTTAATCTTTTTGAATATAAAAATTAAAAGGGTTGCCAAAAAGCCGATATGCAAACCAGAAACAGCAAAGATATGGGCAACGCCAGCATCTCGATAACTAGAGATTAACTCATTATCCATAAAGTTCGAATTGCCCAAAAGCAAAGCATATCCTACCGAAAATTCTTTTGTATCTAACCCACTTTTTAATGAATTTCTTATGAATAAATTTAACCTTTCAAATATGGTTAATCGTGATGATATTTTGATTATCTCACTTGCATCAAAGCTTGTATAAAATTTTATGCCACGCTCAATATCATTGGTATTAAACCTGTCTTCATACATAATTTGGTTATCATATAGGTTTGCATTGAAAGATATTATATCCCCTATGTCAAAGTCGCTTTTGCCAATGACTGATAAGGAAATTTTATAGTAAATTTTGCCCTTTCTGTTGCCGTTAATCTCTGCATCATCTAATATGAATTTATACCCTGTTTCAGACTCGTAAATTTGCACAATTTTGGCTTTTATATCATAGTTATGCCCACTTAAATTTGCATTATTATAATTGTTTATAGTTGCATAAGTCCTAAGCCCACCTAGCATAAAAAAGATTAGAAAAACACTAGAAAATATTGCGTTTCTTAAAAGTTTGTTTCTCTTTGTAAATAAAACTAAAAACAACATTAATGGAAGGGCAAAAGCACAAATAGAAAATACGCCCCAAACTATTTTTTCTAGCATAAAGAAATATGTTGCGCTTATTCCACAACATAGGCTTAGCATTATAAATAATATAGGGCGAAAATTTATTAACTTTTTCATTTGTGCTTTTTCCATTTTTTTTCACTAAAATTTTATAATAATCTATAAAAAATGTCAATCTAATCGTTGTCTTAATGCGATTTTTTTGCTATAATATAATTAGCCTTCTGGGTACGATAGGAAAAGCAAAAAAAATCCACAATATAATTTAAGAAAGCCATTGTCTATATTGTGAAGTGGTGCTCTTGGCTGTAGTTTTTCCAGCCATTACAGAAGAGATGCAGAAGCAATAAGCGTGGCATTCACCTGTTGACAAAACGGGTTATTATTTTCTTTTCCAACGGCCTATGCAGGTCTTTTTTTATTTTTTATTATAATTTTGTTGCAAATAATTTCTTTATATGTTAAAATATCAGTCGTTGAGTTGATTTAGTTATCAATATTTTTTAATATTTATTGCACGCCCTCATGGTCAAGCGGTTAAGACGCCGCCCTCTCACGGCGGAATCAGGAGTTCGATTCTCCTTGGGGGTGCCAAACAAAAAAGGATAGGTTTTTTCCCTATCCTTTTTTCGTTTTGTATTCTCAGTCGATAATCTAACTCAAGTTCGGCTTTGCCATCGGAGCGTTAGCGTAGATGCTTCTCCTTGGGGGTGCCAAAAAATATCCAAACCATTTTCGGTTTGGATATTTTTTTGTTATCCTCCCTGAGAACGAACTCTAGTTCGGTCGTCATATGATGGACTATCCTTGACGGACGAGACCATCGGAGCGTTAGCGTAGATGTTTCTCCTTGGAACACACGTATTAAAGAACTCATAAAACTTTTTTTATGCCAAATTTTTTATTAAATTAAAATTTTAAGCATTATTTTTTTATTTAAAAAATTTTAAATAAACTTTCTTTTGAGAGTTGACTTTTAATAAGCTTATACAATATAATTGTATATGGTTAAATTATAACCACTAATATATACATACGGAGATTATTATGTCAGTTAAAATTGTTGAAACTTCTCTTCGTGACGGACATCAATCATTATTTGCAACTCGTATGACCACTGATGAAATTGTTTCAATGGCTAAAATCCTTGATGATGCTGGATATTATGCCCTTGAAGTTTGGGGTGGTGCTACTTTTGACTCATGTATGAGATTCCTTAATGAAGACCCTTGGGAACGCTTGAGAAAGATTAAAGCAGTTTGTAAAAAAACTAAATTACAAATGCTTTTCCGTGGACAAAACATTTTGAGCTATCGCCACTATTCTGATGACGTGGTTGATATGTTTTGCAAAAAGTCTATAGAAAACGGAATTGACGTTATTCGTGTTTTTGATGCGCTTAACGATATTAGAAACTTGCGTCAAGCAGTTAAATCTACTAAAAAATATGGTGGCGAGTGCCAAATTGCACTAAGTTATACAACTTCACCTGTGCACACTATTGACTATTACGTAAACTTTGCAAAAGAAGTTGAAAGCCTTGGTGCTGATTCACTTTGCGTAAAAGATATGGCAGGCGTTCTTCTTCCAGAAGATGCAACAAAACTTTTTACAGCATTAAAAAAGAACACAAATCTTGCTTTAGAACTTCACGGACACTGCACTGGTGGTATTTGCGAAATGACTTATATGGCTGCAATTAAGGCTGGTTGTGATAGAATTGACACGTCTTTATCACCA
>JAZOMM010000064.1:0-13015 GCA_045653965.1 Christensenellaceae bacterium
AAAAAGAAAATCGCTAGGAAATTCCTAACGATTTTCGTGGTGCCGCTGGCCGGACTTGAACCGGCACGGATGTTACTCCGAGGGATTTTAAGTCCCTTGCGTCTGCCTATTCCACCACAGCGGCAATTATTATTAAATTAAAAACCTCACTAGATTTTGTGAGGTTTAACTGGAGGCGCCACCCAGATTCGAACTGGGGGTAAGGGTTTTGCAGACCCGGGCCTTACCACTTGGCGATGGCGCCGTCGACATAACCTTATGAGAAAAACCCCATAATAAAAAAATGGAGCGGGAAACGAGATTCGAACTCGCGACATTCGCCTTGGCAAGGCGACGCTCTACCACTGAGCCATTCCCGCACGTTGCAATGATGATTATTGGTGGGAACAACAGGGCTCGAACCTGTGACCCTCTGCTTGTAAGGCAGATGCTCTCCCAGCTGAGCTATGCTCCCGCTTGCTCATCACTGCCGATATAATATAACAAATTTATAAAATAAATGCAAGCGTTTTTAAGGGGTATTTTAAATTTTTTTTAATTTTTTTTTGTTTAATATTTTTATTGCTTTTTTTTGTTAAAATTTTAATATTTTTGGCTATAAAATAAGAGATAATTTTACTTGACCATATAAAATAATGAGTTTATAATGAATATATCATAAAAATATTTACTATATAATATATGTTAGATAAATAAAATTCGTTAATGGCAGGGGAAAAATGGTTTCTGTTGGTGTTGATATTGGTGCAATGAGCATAAAGATTGGTTTAGTTGATGAATATGGCAAAATTCTATATAAGTCATCGTTTAAGACTGATAGAAATCCAAAAAAATCTATTGATAACATTGCCTATCAAATAAAAGATTTATTGAAAGAAAACGGTATAAGTTTAGAAGACATAAAAGGGATTGGAATTGGTTGCCCAGGTGCTGTTAATAGCAACACAGGTGTTATTGATTTTTTGCCTAATTTAGATTGGGAAAATATTGAAATTGCCCAAATGTTAAAAGAACATTTTGACACACACATAAAAATATCAAACGATGCAAATGTTGCAACACTTGGCGAAGTTGTTTATGGCTCGGCAAAGGATTTGAATAGTGCAATAATGTTTACGCTAGGCACAGGTGTTGGTGGTGGAATAGTTATAGACAAAAAACTTTTTGAAGGTGAACAATCTCGTGGGGCTGAACTAGGGCATACAACATTAATTTTAGATGGTGAGCAATGTAGTTGTGGAAGAAAAGGTTGTGTTGAATGTTATGCTTCTGCAACAGCACTTATAAAACAAACAAAAACTGCTATGGAGCAAAATCCAAACAGTAAAATGTGGGATTTAGTTGGTGGAGACATAAACAATGTTGATGGAAAAACGGCATTTGAGAGTGCAAAACAAGGCGATGGAACAGCAAATGAAGTAGTTGACAAATATGTTTATTATTTGGGCGAAAGTATTCTTAATATGCTTAACATTTTTAGACCAGAAGCCTTTATAATCGGTGGTGGAATAAGTAATGCAGGAGATTTTTTGATAAATAAAGTTAAAGCACATTGTGAAAAAGCCAACTATGGATATAAAGATGCACCAAAAACCCAAATATTAAGAGCAACGCTTGGCAACGATGCAGGAATAATCGGTGCATCGGTCTTGGTTAGATAAAATATTAAAAAGCACTCAAAAAAATTGAGTGCTTTTATTTTTTATAAAATGTTATCTGCTTTTATTGATTTTATGTATTCGGTTGGGGACATTTCGGTTTGAAGTTTGAATTGTCTGCTGAAATAATATATTGAACCAAAACCGAGCATATCCGAGATTTCGCTAACGGTAAATTTTTGTTGGCTTAAAAGTTTTTTTGCCTTATCAATTTTCATATCGATATAGTATTGAATAATAGAAACGCCTGTTTTCTTTTTGAATTGAGATTTGATATAACTTTTACTAAAACCAACTCTAAAAGAAATTTCATTTAAGTCAATATGCTCAGCGCTATCAAGTTTGTTGATTAAAATTTCTCTTATGCTATCTACAATTTTATCCGAAGATATGTTTAAGTTCATAACTTCATTATGTTGAGGTTCATTTTCGACATTTCTTATAAGCGAAATTAATAGTAATTCAATGCTGTTTTTAATAATTTGCTCACTTGCAAAAGGTAAAGACTTTTTCTTTGTCATTTTGGTTAGATGAGCATCGTTAAGTTTGTCAGAATAACTTGCTTTTGCTTCGCTTATTATTTTATTTAAAAGCGTTTTTTCATAGTCTGTTAAAACTAAAACACGGTCGGCTAAGTTTTTTAACAATTTATTTTTGCAGTCAAAAGAGATTATTGCAGAGTTGGCAAAATTATTGTTTGTGCAAATAGTGTGCGTAACGTTAGGGCGATGCAAAATTGCTTGACCTTGAGTTAAAGAAAGCATATTGTCGCCACTTAAAATTTGAACGTTGCCACTATCGATAAAAACAAGTTCCCAAAAATCATGATTTTCTGGCTCAAAATTAAAGTTTTTTCCATACTTAAAGTAATGAATTGTGTATATGCCAGAAATCTTTATTGAAGCATTAAGTTTTGTTACTATATATTTTTTTGTAGCCATATTTGTATTATATTACATTTTGAGACAAATATCAACTAAAAGTGTCTCTTTGTGTAAACAATTTATTTTTTTTTATAAAGACATTATAATGTATATATAGTATAATAAATATACTAGATAAAGGAGAACTAAAATGAAATTTACAACAAACTATGATAAAGGCTTTTATCCTATAAGTGTAAAACTACAAGAGTTTAGAAGCGCAGTTGCAAAAGAACAACATAAACCACTTAAGATTTGTGTTGAAAGAAACGATGGATACAACTATATATTTAATATTGATATCTTCGTTGACCAAGCCAAATGGGAAGAAAACTATGGCATAGCAGAAAGAATTATCAAGTCTATGCTTTGGGTTGTTGGTGGATATAAGATTTATATCTGTGGTGACGATTATGTTTATGATAGAATCAAAGATGATTATACAGACAAAGGAAGCCGTGCATTTGACGTAGACTTTATGCAAACAGTTTATGAGCAACCTTTTGAAGTTATTAAGTGTAGCGAAAATGATTTTCCAAAGGCAAATAATTGTGCTGTTAAGATTGGTGGACATCTTGATGGTTGCAGAATTGGTTTTGACGCTGGTGGAAGCGATAGAAAGGTTAGTGCAGTTATTGATGGTAAAGTAGTTTATAGTGAAGAAGTTGTTTGGTTCCCAAAAATAAACAGCGATTATCATTATCATTATGAAGGAATTTTAACAGCAATGAAAACTGCTGCATCTAAAATGCCAAGGGTTGATGCTATTGGTGTTTCAAGTGCAGGCGTTTATATCAACAACAAGATAATGGTTGCATCACTCTTCTTAAAAGTTCCAAAAGAAGACTATAAACCACACGTTCAAAATATGTATATAGATGTGGCTAAAGAAATTGGCGCACCACTTGAAGTTGCAAACGATGGTGATGTTACGGCACTTGCAGGTGCTATGGACCTAAAAGATAATTGTGTTTTAGGTATTGCAATGGGTACAAGTGAAGCCGTTGGTTACATAAATAAAAATGGACTTCTTAATGGTTGGTTATCAGAAGTTGCTTTCGTTCCTGTTGACTATAGTAAAGATGCAATGGTTGACGAATGGAGTGGTGACTATGGTTGTGGTGTTAAGTATTTTTCACAAGACAGCGTAATTAAACTTGCAGAAAGTGCAGGATTTAAGTTTGATAAAGATAGTTCACCTGCTGAAAGGCTTAAGGTTATTCAAAAACTTATGGCTGATGGTGATGATATGGCAAGAAAAATTTATGAAGATATCGGTACATATCTTGGTTATGCTATTCCATATTATTCAGAATTTTATGAAATTAAGCATTTGTTGTTGCTTGGTAGAGTTACAAGTGGCGAAGGTGGAAGTATAATTGTTGAAAGAGCAAAACAAGTATTAAAAGAAGAATTCCCACACTTAAGCAATATCAACATTACAATGCCAGATGAATCAAACAAGCGTGTTGGTCAAAGTATTGCTGCTGCATCATTAGCACAGTCAATTAAAAAATAAAAATAGAATAAATACATAGGAGATAAATTATGAAACATACAGAAACATTGATGTGGAAAGAAATTAACGAAACCCCAAGAATTTTTAGCGAAATTCAAAAAGAAAATGCAAGTGTTATGAGCGAACTTGTTAAGGCTATTAAGGCTGGAAAAGCAAGAAACTTTGTTGCTGCTGCTCGTGGTACAAGTGACCATGCATTAATTTATTTTAAGTATGTTTTAGAAGTAAATTCTGAATATACAGTAGGTTTATCTGCACCAAGTGTTGTAACACTTTATAAAGGTAAAATTAACTATTCAAATAGCATTATCATCGGTTGTAGCCAAAGTGGTAAGGCTGCCGATGTTTTAGAAGTTATTAGAAGAGGTAACGAACAAGGCGCTATCACTATTGCTGTTACAAACGATAAAGAAAGCCCAATGGCAAAGGAAGCAAAATTCCATCTTTGTTGCTCTGCAGGTTTAGAAAGCAGTGTTGCTGCAACTAAGACATTTAGTTCACAACTTTTCATTATGCTTTGGCTTGCTGCTGAACTTTCTGAAAATAAAGAACAACTTTTATATATTAAGAATTTACATACTGAAATCGAAAAGGTTATTCCACAAATCGATGTTTTAACAACAAAGTATGCAGATAAGTTTAAGAACATGAAGAGTGGCTTTGTTCTTTCTCGTGGTGTTACATATCCAATCGCTTTGGAAGCAACTCTTAAACTTCAAGAAACATGTTATATTCAAATGAAAGGTTATGCAGGAAGTGACTTCTATCACGGACCTATGGCCATGGTAAATGAAACAACACCTGTTATTATTTACTGTGCCGAAAACACAGGCGATGCTGAAATGAAAGCGCTTATCCGTGCTGACCAAATCAAGTGTGTTGAAAAGATGCTTTCTTTAAACGCTCCTGTACTTTTGGTAACAAACGACGTTTTACTTGCTGGCAAGTTTGATAAATGCAACGATGCATTGTTTAAGTTTAGCGTTCCAGAAGAAGTTTGTATGTTTGCGTTTGCATTATTTGCACAAATGCTTGCTTGTAAAATTTCTTGTGGCATCGGCAATAACCCT
Organism: Christensenellaceae bacterium; assembly: GCA_045653965.1. Classification (GTDB taxonomy): domain Bacteria; phylum Bacillota; class Clostridia; order Christensenellales; family Borkfalkiaceae; genus UBA1259. Next base: position 5,171 of record JAZOMM010000064.1, read on the forward strand.
GACAGCCCAAGAGCATTAAGCAAAGTTACAATTACAAAATAGTAGGTTTTATATGCTAACAAAAAAGTATGTTTTAAAAGAAAACATGACGGGAAGAGATTTTCCAGAGTTTAATACAATTTTAGATGTAACTTTGACAGAATCGCACCTAATATTTGAGTTTGATTGCAAAAACTCCCAGTTTTTTTCTGCTTATGACAAGTATAATGCACCTATTTGGGAAGGCGATGTTTGTGAAGCGTTTGTTTGCACAAATGGCAAAAAGAATTTATATTATGAAATCGAAATTGCTCCAAACGGCACAGTTTTCCTTAAATTGATGAAATATTTGGGCGTTGGCGAAATAGAAGAGATTGAAATTGAAGAAAATTTTGTCGATTCTAAAGTTCAACTTTGTGGAAATGATTATAAAGTGAAATTTTCACTTCCATTAGATAAAATCGGCTATGATAAACAAAAAGGTATTTTATTTAATGCTTTCCGTATAGAAACAGAAGGTGGCATTCCAGAGAATAATCTTCTTGCATTAAATCCAACGTTATGCAACACTTTTCACAATAACGAATTTTTTATTGAGTTAAAGTAAGCACTAAAACTAAAATAAGAAGACGGACTTTTGTCCGTCTTTTTGTAATAAATATGCTATTAAACATATAGCAATTTATGTATTACTACTTGAAAATATGGTGTCTATGTGGTATAATAATATACAGGGTAAATTATGGTAGAAATTAAACAATTATTATCAAAACTTAATGATGAACAAATTAAACCTGTGCTTGAAACTGAGGGCGCAGTTTTAGTTATTGCAGGCGCAGGCAGTGGAAAAACTAGAGTGTTAACCACAAGAATAGCATACCTTGTTTTAGAAAAAAATGTTTCGCCATCAAACATTATGGCGATTACCTTTACTAATAAGGCAGCAGGCGAGATGAAAGAAAGGCTAATTAAAATTGTTGGCGATATAGGTGATATGTGGGTTTCAACAATTCATAGTATGTGCGTTAAAATTCTTCGCCGTGACATCGATAAACTCGGTTATGATAGTAATTTTACCATTTATGATGATACCGATAGAGATAGAGTTATAAAAAGGGTTATTGAAGAACTTGGCTATGATGCCGATGTTGTGTTTAAGCCTGTTAAAAATATTATTTCAATAGCAAAAAATGACTGTGTATCTGTCGATGAATTTAAAAAAGTTTATGCTGATAATAAATTTGTTAACGAATTTTACGAAATTTATTCGGCATATGAAAATGCGCTTTTAAAATCTAACGCATTAGATTTTGATGACCTTTTATTTGTGACATATAAACTTTTTGTTTCGCATCCAGAAGTCGCAGATTACTATTCAAACAAGTTTGAATATATACATATTGATGAATTTCAAGATACAAACAGAGTTCAATTTGCCATTGCTCAGCGTTTAAGTATAAAGCACGGCAATATTTTTGTTGTTGGTGATGATGACCAAAGTATTTATGGCTGGCGTGGTGCTAAAATTGAGAATATTTTGTCTTTTGATGATATTTATCGTGGTGCTAAAGTTTTTAAGTTAGAAAGAAATTATCGTTCAAGCAAAAAAATATTAGAACTTGCAAACAGCATTATTGCTAATAACACAATGCGTAGGCAAAAAACCTTGTGGACAGATAATGATGATGGCGTAAGAATTGAAACCTTCGTTGGCACTGATGAGAATAACGAAGCGACTTTTACAGCCCTTCAAATAAAGAATTTAATGGCAAGAAATTCAAATATTAGTTATAAAGATTTTGCTGTTTTTATGAGGGTGAACGCACTTTCTCGTGCATATGAACAAGAGTTTGCAAAATATGGAATTCCTTGTAAAATCTATGGTGGTTTTAGGTTCTTTGAAAGAAAGGAAATTAAGGATATTCTTTCATATTTAAAAGTAATTGTAAACCCTTCAGATAACGAAAGTTTTTTAAGGTGTATTGCTGTTCCAAGGCGTGGAATAGGTGATAAAACTTTAAGGGAACTTAGAGAATTTTGTTCTGCAATGGATTTGTCTTTATATGAAGGTGTTTTCCGTTTAGGTGAATCTAGTATTAGCAGTTCATCAAGGGCTAAACTATACAATTTTGGCTTGCTTCTTGATGGTTTTAAGGCATTTTCTAAAAATCATAATATAGTTGAAACAATAGACCATGTTTTAGATTCTACAGGTTTTTTAGACCAATTTGTTGAAAAATCTGAAGAAAACACTTCAAAATTATACAACATAAGCGAACTTAAAAACTCGGCTGACCAGTTTGAAAAGGACAATGTGGGAACAACGCTAGCAGACTATTTAAGTTCGATAACGCTTAGTTCAGACACCGATGAAATTTCATCTGATGATGCTGTAACAATTGCCACGATTCACGCTGTAAAAGGCTTAGAGTTTAACCACGTTTTTGTTAGTGGGCTTGATGAGACAATTTTGCCTATTGCTAGAAGTATGAACGATGAATCTGAAATGGAAGAAGAAAGAAGACTTATGTACGTTGCTGTTACAAGGGCAAAACAAAGGCTTTATCTTACAAGAGCAATGAGCAGATATCTTTATGGCAGAAGGGAACATATGGTGCAATCTCGCTTCTTAAAAGAAGCACAAGCAGTATTGTCACCTATTAAAAAAGAAGAGAAAAAGCAATATTCATTTGAAAGCAAAAGCTATAATTTGGCTGGCGATGATTTTGGCGAGCCAAAGATAAGTGGCGGATATTCTTCTACTTATGCAAAGAGCATGCTTAGTGCTAATAAGCCAAAAGCAAACGCAAACTTTAATAAAAATGAATATAAATCGGGAATAAAAGTTCGCCATACAAAGTTTGGTGAAGGTACTGTTATAATGGTTAAAGGACAGGGCGATAATATAATTGTCGATGTGGCTTTTAAGGGAATAGGAATTAAGTCGTTATCGGCAAAATTTGCACCTATGGAGATTATTTGATGGAGAAAATGAGAAAACTTGTTGATACCCTCAACAAATACGCATATGAATATTACAATTTAGATAATCCAACTGTTTCTGATAAAGAGTATGATGCGCTTTATGATGAACTTGTTAAACTTGAAAAAGAAACAGGTGAAGTTTTGTTCGATTCTCCTACGAGAAGGGTGGGTGGCGAACCTATTTCTGCTTTTAAAAAACATAAACATATAAATAGACTTTATAGTTTGGATAAGGCTACAGAGTATGATGAACTTATCGCATTTGATAACCGAATTAAAAAAGATGGAATTGAAAGCCAATACACAGTTGAGTATAAGTTTGATGGACTTACTATTTGTATAACTTATGATGATGGTAAGTTTGTGTGTGCGTCAACTCGTGGTAACGGCATAGAAGGGGAAGATGTTACTGCACAAGTTTTAACAATAAAAAGTTTTCCATTATGCATTGATTTCAAGGGTAAATTAGAAGTTCAAGGCGAAGCAATTATAAGACTTTCAGTGCTTGAAAAATACAATCAAACTGCAACTGAAATTTTGAAAAATGCAAGAAATGCCGTTGCAGGTGCAATAAGGAATTTAGACCCTAAAGTCACCGAAAAACGCCACGCTGAAATTATGTTTTATAATGTAAACTATATCGAAGGAAAAGAATTTTCTTCGCAAGTGGAAAGTGTTGAGTTCTTAAAACAAAACGGCTTTAAGGTTCATCCATTTTTGCGTGTTTGCAGTGATATCAACAATGTTATGTCTGCTATAAAAGACATAGAAATCAATAGAAAAACACTAGATATTTTAACTGATGGTGCAGTTGTTAAACTTAACAATGTACAAAAAAGAGAAAAACTTGGTAATACCGATAAATTTCCACGCTGGGCAATTGCTTTTAAGTTTGAAGCAGAAGAAACGACAACCATTTTAACTGATGTAAAATGGCAAGTTGGAAGAACGGGAAAACTCACCCCGCTCGGCATATTAGAGCCTACAGAACTTGCTGGTGCAACAGTTAAAAAGGCAACCTTAAATAACTATTCGGATATTCAAAGAAAGGGCGTTATGATAGGTGCTAGAGTTCTTGTTCGAAGAAGCAATGAAGTTATTCCAGAGATACTTGGAACTACCGAAGTTTTTGCCGATTCTAAGGTTGTTGAAAGGCCTACTATTTGTCCATATTGTGAAAGAGAACTTGTAGAGACGGGTGCTAATTTATTTTGTCCAAATAAAAATTGCAGACCAAGAATTGTTGCAAAACTTGTAAACTTTGCCTCTAAAAATGGTTTTGATATAGAAGGTTTTAGCGAAATGACAGCAGGACTTTTATTCGACCAATTTGGGACAAATAGTTTTTCTGATTTGTTCTCTTTAGACAAAGAAAAGTTATTAACGCTTGAAGGTTTTAAAGATGCAAAGGCATCTAATTTATTATCTTCAATTGAAAATTCTAAAAATATTGATTTCGAGAAGTTTATTTATTCGCTTGGCATAGAAAATGTAGGCAGAAAAACAGCAAGAGATTTATCTAAGGCATTTAAGAATTATGAAGAACTTAAAAATGCTGATTATGACTCACTAATTAGCCTTTCAGATGTGGGCGAAATTATGGCAGAAGGCATTACAAAATATTTTGCTGATAGTGAAAATTTGCAAGAAATTGAAAAGTTGTTTGCTTTAGGTGTAAATATCAAATACGACATGGCTGAAAAGCAAGGTGTGTTTAGTGGCGAAAAAGTTGTTTTAACAGGAACATTGTTAGAGTTTAAGAGAGACCAAGCAGGAAAAATTATCACCGAACTTGGTGGGGAAGTGCAATCTAGCGTTTCAAAAACAACGACAATGCTTCTTGCAGGTGAAAATGCGGGAAGCAAACTTGACAAAGCAAAAAAACTTGGAATAAAAATTATTGATGAAGACACCTTTAAAGTGCTTATAAAAACTTGATAAAATATTTATTTTATGATAAAATAAATAAAACATAGTGGAGAAAGTTAGTTATGTACAGTATGACCGGTTATGGAAGGGCAGATTATAGCGAGAACGGAATTAACCTTGTTGTAGAACTTAAAACGGTTAACAATCGCAATTTTGACCTTAACACTAAAATTCCACGCGCTTTCATATCGCTTGAAGATACTATTAGAAAAACTGTTCAAGAATATGTAAGGCGTGGCAGAATAGACCTTTTTGTTAATTTTTCTGACACAAGGGAAAATTCTTCTAATATTGAAATAAATTTTGACAAGGCTTTTGGTTATTATAATGCAAGCAAGGTTCTTGCTGAAAAGTTTAATTTAGAAAATGATTTTTCGGTGGCTATGCTTATGAAATCGCCAGACGTAATTGTCGATGGCATGGCACCAGATTTAACTGAAATAAAGGACATCATTGCAGAAGTTGTTAAAAATGCCTGCTTAAAACTCAACGAAATGAGAAAGGTTGAGGGTGAAAAACTTGTCAACGATATGCTTAATCGTATGGAAACGATAAGAGATTTAGCAAAATCAATTACAAAAAGAGCACCACTCGTAGCAACCGAACACAAAGTTAAACTTCAAACGAGAATTGCTGAAGCATTGAAAGATGTTAAATATGATGAAGCAAGACTACTTAATGAAGTTGCTTTTTATACAGATAAAGTGAATATCGATGAAGAATTAACAAGACTTAACTCTCATATCGAACAATTTATTGAGATTATTAAACTTGATGGTATGGGCAAAAAACTTGACTTTTTGATGCAAGAATTTAATAGAGAAACAAACACTATTTGTTCAAAATCTAACGATATTGAAGTTACAAGACTTGCATTAGAACTTAAAAACGAAATTGAAAAGGTAAGAGAACAGGTTCAAAATTTAGAATAATATGAGAAATGTTTTAATAGTTTTGTCAGGGCCATCAGGCGTTGGCAAAGGCACGATAGCAAAAATACTTACCCAAAAAAATCAAAACATATCGCTTAGCATTTCTTGTACAACAAGATGCCCAAGAGATGGCGAAGTAGATGGAAGAGAATATTTCTTTATTGATAAGGATAAGTTTTTAGAAAAAGCAAAAAAAGACGGATTTTTAGAATACAGCAACCATTTTGAAAACTATTATGGCACGCCAAAAGATTTCGTTATGGAAAAACTTAAAAATAACGATGTGCTTTTAGAAATAGATGTAAATGGTGGACTTAATGTTAAAAAGAGTTATCCTGAAGCACTTTTAATAATGGTTGCGCCACCATCACTTGTTGAACTTGAGAATAGGCTTATAAAAAGGCACACAGAATCACTTGAAAAAATTAAACTTCGCATGCAAAGAATAGATTATGAATTAGAAAAGGCTAGTTTATATGATTACACGGTTGTTAATGATGACCTAGAGCAAGCGATAAATGAAATTGAAAAAATAATTATTAAAGAAAAAAACAAGCAAATATAAAGGAGATTAGATATATGATACATAAACCCCCAATTGACCAATTAGCACAAAAAATCGGTTCAAAATATGAACTTTGTATCGTCACAAGCAAGCGTGCAAGACAGTTGATGGAACAAGCGCAAAACCAAGGCTACAGTGAACTTCCAAGCAAGGAAAAGCCTTTATCAGTTGCAGCACAAGAAATTGAAGACGGCAAATTGATTGCAACAAACGATTAGTGAAAGCAAATGTGTTCATCAATTTTTGGGTGAACATATTTTGTTTTTTATGTGGTAAGAAAAATGTTTGCTGATGTTATAGTTGACATTAACAATGTCGAAGTCGATAAGGTATTTGAATATTCGTTTTCAGACTGCAAGATAACTCTTGGCAGTCATGTCATAGTGCCTTTCGGCAAGAAGGTTGAAAGTGGCATTGTTATAAATGTCAAAGACAAAAGCAACTTTGATGAAGATAAGATTAAACCTATTTACAGACTGCTTGAAGAAAAGCCTGCATTAACAAAAGAAACCCTTGAACTTATGAATTACATTTGTAAGACCTGTTATGTTACAAGGGCTGCAGCCTTAAGACTATTTTTACCTTCAGAAATGCGAAAAGGCAAGGTGAAAGAGCAATTTACTAAATATCTTCAACTTACTGAAGGTGTGGATGTTGATAGCGCTATAGAGTCGCTTAGAAAAACGGCAGTAAAACAAAAAGAACTTCTTCTTCACTTAAAAAGTGGCGAAAAGTTTTTACATACCGAACTTGCCGAAAAGTATGGTCCATCTGCAGTAAATGCTACTATAGAAAAAGGTTATGTAAACATCATAAAAGAGCAATTTTTTCGTTTGCCATATAAAGAACTCGATGCATCAAACAAAAACGTTGTATTAACGCCAAAGCAAATAGAAGCCGTAAATTCTATTAAAAATACTGATAAAATGACAAGTTTAATCTTTGGCGTTACAGGTAGTGGTAAAACCGAAGTTTATTTAAATTTGATTAGCGATGTAATTTCTAAAGGTAAGTCAGCAATAATGTTGGTGCCAGAAATTGCGCTAACGCCACAAATGTTAAAAGCGTTAAGAGCAAGATTTTCTAACCACGCAGCAATACTTCACAGTGGGCTTTCTGCTGGCGAAAGATTTGATGAGTGGTGGCGTTTAAGAAACGGACAGGCTCAAATTGCTATCGGTGCAAGGAGTGCGATATTTGCACCACTTGAAAATATAGGACTTATCATTATTGATGAAGAACACGACGGCAGTTATTTAAGCGAGTCAGCACCTAGATATAACACTATTGATGTCGCTAAATTTAGAGCCAAAACAAACGGCGCAAACCTCGTTTTAGGAAGTGCAACTCCTGCGATAGAAAGTTTTAAAAACGCAAGTGACGGAGAGTATAATTTAATAGAACTTCCTGAGCGAATTAATAAAAAAGAACTTCCATTTGTCGAAGTCGTAGATA
>JAZOMM010000065.1:0-34623 GCA_045653965.1 Christensenellaceae bacterium
TGGTAGAGATACAGAAGTTACAAAAGCACGTATGGATGAACTTAAAACATCTGGTAAATATGCAATTTCAGAAAAAGAATTAAAAACTCTTGAAAAAGAATTTTATGCAAACTTTACTGATGAAATTGACTGCAAAGAAACAATTAAAGATGTTTTTGAAGAATATGGCTATGTTTTAGATACACATACATCAGTTGCATATTCAGTTGCGCAAGACTTTATTATTCAAACAAATAACACAAATCCTGTAGTTATTTTGTCAACGGCAAGTCCATATAAGTTTTCACATGATGTTTTATCAGCAATAAACGAAAAAGCACCTTTAGATGCCTTTAAGTGTGCTGATAAATTGTTTGAAATTAGTGCTAGTCCTATTCCAAACCAAATTTTAGAGTTAAAACAAAAGGAAAAGAGATTTACAAAAGTTATAGAAAAGTCGCAAACAGTAGACGTTGTTTTAGATTTTATTAAATAATTCAAGGAAAATTAAAGTTAGGTATAATATAATGGAAGATAAGAAAATATTGTTTAGTGCAATACAACCAAGTGGAATACTAACAATTGGCAACTATTTGGGTGCACTTAGAAATTTTAGAAAATTACAAGACGATTATAATAGTGTTTTTTCTATTGCAGACTTACATACTTTAACTGTTAAGCAAGACCCAGCAATACTTAGAAAAAATACATACGAATTAACGGCATTATATTTAGCGTGTGGAATTAAAGCAGACCAATCAATACTATTTGCTCAGTCACATGTTTCTGCACACGCTGAACTCGCTTGGATTTTAAACACCATTTGTTATCCTGGCGAACTTTCAAGAATGACTCAGTTTAAGGATAAGAGTCAAAAACACGAAGATAATATCAATATGGGCTTAATGGACTATCCTGTGTTAATGGCTGCTGATATTTTACTTTACCAAACAGAACTCGTTCCAATCGGTGCAGACCAAAAACAACACCTAGAACTTGCTAGAGACCTTGCAATTCGTTTTAATAACAGGTTTGGCGAAACATTTAAAGTTCCAGAAGGTTATATCGGCAAATCTTGTGCAAGGGTTATGAGTCTAGCAGAGCCAGAAAGAAAAATGAGCAAGTCTGATGCTAACTTAAATGCATTTATATCTATGGATGACGACCCTGACACAATTATTAGAAAATTCAAAAGGGCAGTTACCGATAGTGATAATAAAATTGTTTTCTCACCAGAAAAACCTGGTATCAGCAATCTTTTATCTATTTATACGGCATTTGCTAATAAAACAATAGAAGACGCTGAAAGAGAATTTGAAGGCGTTGGTTATGGCGACTTTAAACTTGCAGTAGGAAAAGCAGTTTGCGATGTTATCGAACCTATTAGACAAGAAAAGAATAAGTTACTCGCTGACAAGGCATATTTAGATGAAGTGCTAAAAAGTGGTGCAGAAAGGGCTGAAAGGCTTGCATATAGAACGCTTTCTAAAGTTTATAAAAAAGTTGGCTTAGTGCCAAGAAAAAGAGGTTAAAATGTTTGGTTATATTAAAGCCGACCTACCAAATATGTATGTAAAAGATACAGTGCTTTATCAAGCAATGTATTGCTCTTTATGTAAAGGTATAGGACAAACTTGTGGGCAAAAAGCAAGGTTTGCCCTTAACTATGACCTTACATTTTTGTCGGTTTTAATGCACAATCTTATGGGTGAAGATGTTAAGGTTGAAAAACAACATTGCGTAGTTCACTTAATAAGAAAAAGACCAATTGCACTAACTGATGACTTGACAAAGAGAATTGCCACCTTAAATGTAATACTTGCATATCACAAACTTAATGATGACGTTATTGATAGTGGTAAGGGAAGAATTAAAAGGTCGTTTTTCAAAAAGGCATATAAAAAGGCAAAGAGATTAGAGCCTGAAATGGATAGTGCCGTAAAGAAAATGTACGATGAACTTTTAAGGCTTGAAAAGGCTAAGTGTGATAGCATGGATATGATAGCCGACCCATTTGGCAATATGATGCAAGATATTGTTAAAATCATAATGCAGGACAAGTTGACTGAAGAAGTGAGTGAACTTGCTTATTATTTAGGAAAGTGGATTTATTTAATCGATGCACTTGATGATTTTGACAAGGATAAAAAGAAAAAAAATTATAACGTGTTTATTTGCTCTTATAAAGATGTAAATACTCAAGATGAACTAATTTGCAAATATAAACAAGACTTAATTTTGGTGTTTTCATCTGTTTTAAGTCGAATAGGCGAGTTAACATCAAAAATCAATTACAAATTTAATCACGATTTAATTGACAATGTATTATATAGGGGACTTAGTGCCCAAACTAAAAGGATAATGGAGAAAGAAAAATGCAAAAATACTTCGAAATTTTAGGATTGCCAGTAACGGCGACTGATGAAGAAATTGAAAATGCTTATAAAACCTTAAAAGAAAAATATTCTCGTGAACGCTTTTTAGAAGGCGAAAAAGGTAATGAAGCAGCAAAACAACTTACAAAAATTGAAACGGCTTATAATGAAATTATGGAAAATAGAAAAGCAAATTCAAGTGATTTAAATAGTTTTGTTACAGTTGAAGAATTGATTAAGGCTGGCAACATTTCTCTTGCACAATCTAAACTTGATGACATTTCTGATAGAAATGCAGAGTGGCATTATCTTCAATCGGTTATTTTCTACAAAAAGAATTGGCTTAACGAAAGTAAAAAACAACTTGAAATTGCTATGAATATTGAGCCACACAATAATAAATATGCCGAGGCTTATACAAGACTTAAAGATAAGATGGAATATAATAACAGACAATATAATAATGGTTATTATGGCAATCAAAGTCAGCAACAAACATCTCAACAAATGGGTGGAACAGATAGTAACGGCTGTGTTAATGACTGTTTAACACTTTGTTGTATGAATATGATGTGCAATATGTGTTTGAATTGTAGATAATGAAAAGCAAAGTAGTTTCTTTATCGGCAATTTCGGCAAGTTTTATTGCCGTTGCTTTAATTATAGGCACTTATTTTGAATTAGCAGACCTATTTATGCTGGTCGTTGCTTCGATTTTCGTTTTATTACCTTTGTATCTTAAATCATACAAAGGTAGTTTTCTTGCTTTTTTAGTGGGGGGAATAATCGCAATTTTAATAAGTGGCTTTAATTTTACCCTTATTTATCCGGCATATTTTGGCTTTTTTGGAATTTATCCAATTATAAAAATGAAAATGCTTGAAAAAAGGATTAGCAAACCAGTAAATATAATAGTGGGCATAGTTTGGTTTTTGGTTGTATCATATGTGTGCTACTATTACTACTTGATCGTACTTAATGGGGTTTTTGAAGGGTTACCTTATTGGATAGAAAAATATCTAGTTTACTTTATAGGCTTAATCGCTATAGTATTTTTCTTTTTTTATGATAGGTTTGTTATCGTTATGAAATATAATTTAGATAAGTATTTATCTAAAATTGTTAAATAGGAAAGTTTATGGAGAAAAATCAAGAATACATCGGCACTGTTTGTGCTATAGGCTCAAATGGTGAAGGCATTATTAAGCAAGATAATGCCATAATATTTGTCCCATATACACTGGTGGGCGAAAAAGTTAGGTTCAAAGTGCTAAAAGTGGCATCAAAATGCGTTTATGCCAAAGCACTTGAAATCTTAACACCTGCTGAAATTCGTGTTAGGGCAAAATGTCCGGTATTCACTAAGTGTGGTGGCTGTCAATTACAACATATTAAATATCAAAACCAACTCTCCATAAAAGAACAATCAATAAAAGAAACGTTTAGAAAGGTGGCTGGCATTGATGTAGAAGTCTCTCAAACAGTTTGTGGAGATAATGAGTTTAGATATCGCAACAAACTTCAACTGCCTGTCAGTTCAACTGATAAAGGCACGGTAATTGGGTTTTATGCAGAAAATTCGCATAGAGTTGTGCCTATAACAGATTGCCCTATAAATGCTTTTTGGACAAAAGATATTATTTCAGCCTTTACGAAATATATAAATGATTATAATATAATAGGTTATAACGAATTTACTAATACGGGCGATTTAAGAGAAATCACTGTTAAAGAAATAAACGGCAATCTTATTATAACTGCAGTTATTCTTAATCCAAAAATTAGGGGATTAAATAATCTTGCAGATATTATAAATGAGTTTGTAAAATTGCCATTTTCACTCTATATTAACATAAATAATAAACAAACTAATGTTATTTATGGAGAAGAATTTAACCTTATATATGGTAATGCTGATTATACTAGCGAAATGCTTGGCATTAAGTATAAAATCGGCGTTCAAAGTTTTATGCAAGTAAATAATTCGGTTTGCAACAAACTTTATTCTAATGTAAAATCGATTGTAAATGCAAATGAAAACACAGTTGTAATCGATGCATATAGTGGTGCTGGTTTAATGACTGCAATACTTGCTAAAAATGCAAAAAAAGCAATAGGTGTTGAAATTATTGCAGAGGCTGTTGATTGTGCAAATGAACTTGCTAAAATAAATAAACTTGACCATAAAATTACTAACTATTTGGGTAAGTGTGAAGACATTTTACCAAAACTTATTGCCGATGAAAAGAAAAATAATAGCGATGTTTGCCTTGTTTTAGACCCGCCAAGAAAAGGCTGTGACATTAAGGTGATAAATTCTATTATTAAAAGTAATATTGATAAAATCATTTACGTATCTTGTAAGCCTTCAACTTTGGCTAGAGATGTAGGACTTTTAGTTGGCACATTGGGTGCTGTAGATGGCGAAATTAAAAAGATAGAAAATCCTAATCCTAGATACGAAATAAAACTTGTAAAACCGTTTGATATGTTTGCTCAAACAAAACACGTTGAAAGTGTCGTTTGTCTCACGAGAAAATGAGCCAAAATCAGCTTAAAATAGGCAAAATCAAGCCGTTTCGAGCGATTTTGAGATAAAAATCCCAAAAAACGGTGTTTAAAAACAAAAAATGTTCCAAAAACGACTTGGGACAAAAGCGATTTTCGAGCAAAACTCGAAAGTACATTTTACAGCAGTACGGTATAACATATCGAAAACATAGGAGAAAAGTATGAGCAATATTATTCAAGCAATTTACAACATTTATCATTGCCCTGTTTATAAGACAGGAGAACATTACTATGTAAAAAACAGAGCCAACAATATGGGCGATGCATTAGAGCATTTTATAAAAGACTCTTTTGCTAACTCTTATGGTCTTGACGAAGCTGATGCTATGAGAGCGCATTCCGAGACATTTGCTTATCTTGGAAATCAGAACAATCCCCCTGATGCTATATTGCGTGGTGGTGATGCTATCGAAGTCAAGAAAATAGAATCTCCTACTTCGGCATTAGCATTGAACAGCTCTTATCCCAAAGCAAAAATTTACCGTGACAGCACTATGCTTACTACAGCTTGTAAATCTTGTGATGGTGGCACTTGGGATGAAAAGGATTTAATTTTCGCAGTAGGAGTTGTTAATAACGAAGAAATCAAACAGCTTTGCTTTGTGTATGGTGAAGACTATGCAGCCAGCCGTGAAATATATGAGAGGATACGCACGCAAATTAAGAATGGTGTCCTTGAAATTCCCGACATCGAATTTGCGGAAACCAACGAACTTGGCAGAGTGAATCATGTCGATCCTCTCGGAATTACATATTTGAGATTGCGTGGAATGTGGCACATTGAAAATCCGTTCCGAGTTTTCAGATATGCATACGAGTTTGATAATACAAAGTCGTTCAATTTTCTTGCTATTATCAATTTTGAAAAATATGAATCTTTCCCGAAAGCTGATAGGATTTTAATTGAACACGAAATCGGGATTGATATAAAGTTCAGAGAAATAAGAGACCCCAACAATCCTGCTATGATGAAAAAAGTAGTAGTAATCACATTTGCGAGGTAACAAAGATTTGAAAGTTGTAAGTTTATTTTCCGGGGCAGGTGGCATGGACTTGGGCTTTGAAAAAGCCGGGTTTAAAATCGTTTTTGCCAATGAGTTCGACAAAACAATATGGGCAACATACGAAAGAAATCATACTGCTCCGCTTGACAGAAGAGATATTCGTCTTATTCCTTCCGAAGAAATCCCTGAATGCGACGGCATTATCGGTGGACCTCCTTGCCAAAGCTGGAGCGAGGCCGGGGCTTTGCGTGGTATAAATGACGAGCGAGGAAAGTTGTTTTATGAGTACATTCGCATTTTGAAGGACAAGCAACCGAAGTTTTTTGTTGCAGAAAATGTTTCGGGTATGCTTGCCGATATGCATCGTGAAGCGGTTCAAAATATAATCCAAAGCTTTGAAAACGCGGGATATAACATATCTGTCACACTTGTAAATGCGGTGGATTATGGCGTTCCGCAGGATAGAAAAAGAGTTTTTTATGTGGGTATACGCAAAGATTTGAATATGCGATTTACTTTCCCCGAACCTCAAAAAAGAAAGTACACATTATACGATGCCATTTGGGATTTAAGAGAAACCGCAATCCCTGCATTAAAATCCAACAAAACGAATGGAGAAAATTGTAAATTCCTCAATCATGAATATATGATAGGTGGCTTTTCCACTATCTATATGTCACGTAATCGTGTTCGCTCATGGGACGAGCCTTCCTTTACCATTCAAGCGGGAGGTCGTCATGCCCCTATACACCCACAAGCTCCTAAAATGGTGTTTATAGAAAAGAACAAACGAGAATTTGTAAAAGGTAAAGAGGATTTGTATCGCAGATTGAGTGTTAGAGAATGTGCAAGGATTCAAACATTCCCCGATACCTTTGAATTTGTGTATACAGATGTTGCCGATGCATACAAAATGATTGGCAATGCCGTGCCTGTAAACTTGGCGTTTGCTGTGGCAAATAAAATACAACAAATTCTGATATGATATGTTTCCAAGAACCAATCCGCAAGTTTAACCAATGATGACTTGTGTCGAAATTTAGGGACAAATGTCACTTTTCACCCCCACAAAATATACCTTTTGGAGTTTCCACCCCCGTTTTGGGCATAAAAATATACCTATTGGAGTCTTGACCCATGTTGAAACTTTAGTTGTTTTAGAAAAGATTTAACAAATATATAAAATTAGCACTCACTAGTTTTTGCTAGTGAGTGCTTTTCTTTATAAAAAGTTTTTTCTAAATCATAAATAATAATCTTAATTAGTATATATAATGTAAGGCTATTTATATAGCAAAATGATAGTTAAAGTTTTGGTGAATATGTTTGTAA
Source organism: Christensenellaceae bacterium (assembly GCA_045653965.1). Classification (GTDB taxonomy): domain Bacteria; phylum Bacillota; class Clostridia; order Christensenellales; family Borkfalkiaceae; genus UBA1259. Next base: position 7,262 of record JAZOMM010000065.1, read on the forward strand.
TAAAAAGAAAAAATATAATTATAGTTTGCGTGCTTATAATAACATTTTTGACATTTATAATGTGTTTTGGTGCAATAAAAATTAATCCTGTTGGTCGAGCATACGCTAACAAAATTAAAATAGTTTTAGATGCTGGTCATGGTGGAATTGATGGTGGCGTAAGTGGGGTAAGAACAGGTATAAAAGAAAGTGAACTCAACTTAAAAGTTGTTAAAAAACTTGAAAAAATTCTAGTTGATGCAGGTATGGCTGTTGTTTTAACAAGAAATTCTGAAGCAGGTTTATATGGCGTTGCAAATAGCAGTTTAAAGCGCAAAGATATGGAAAAAAGAAGGGATATAATTAAAAAGGTTAAGCCAACGCTTGTAATAAGCATTCATATGAATCAATATACTCTCTCAACACGCCGTGGCGCACAAGCCTTTTATAATAAAGATAACGAAAATAGTAAATTACTTGCAGAGTGCGTTCAACAAAGTTTTAACGAAATGACAGAGGCTGTTAGACAAAGTTCAGCACTTGAAGGTGATTATTACATAGTAAAATGCAGTGAATACCCAACAATTATTGCAGAGTGTGGTTTTTTATCAAACCCTGATGATGAAGCACTTTTAATTAGCGACAAATATCAAGAAAGCCTTGCATATAATATTTTTAAGGGAATTTCATTGTATTTAGCCCAAACAACATTTATATATAATCAATAATTATTTAGCCCGAATGTAAAAATTCGGGCTTTCCTATTGTATTTTTGAGAAAAGTATTGTATAATTAATGTAAAATATTAACAAAAAAAGGCTCGTTAAGGGGTGTTTATGGAACTTATATCTCATAACAAATTTGACTTATCAAAGCATTGTGGTCATATTGTGCTTTTATATGTGGACACTATGGAGGGCAAAGTTACAAAAATAAAAGAAGCATTGGAGATGGCTGGCTTTGTATATTATAGTTATCCAGTTTCAATTATAGGTAAAAATACATCATATGATGCAAGTGAAATTTTTGATAATTGCTCTTGCTTGATAAGTGTTTTTTCAGAAGAGTTTTTCAAAGAAGAAAATGAGTTTGTTAAAAACCAGTTTTTTTATCATATAGGTTATGTTTGTGGTTTAAATAAAAATTCCGTTTTACCATTTTGCTTAGAAAAATCGCACAATATTACTTTGGAAAGAACTCCACTGCAAAAATTAGACTTCATAACAACTATTGAAGGCTTGTTTGATGCCTTAAATTCAAGATTTTCAAGCAAAATTTTAAGATATAATTTTTATAGTAATTATATGGTTAATAAATATGCTACTTCTAGAATTTTTTATAGGTGTTTACATTTAAAGTTTAAGATTTATAACACAGCCTTTCAAAATGCTAAAATTTATTATGAAGATTTTTTCTCGAGAGCCATTTCGGACAATGCTTTTGACGAAATTTTATCTGAAAATTTAATATGTGGTTGTAAAATCATTAGTTTTGGTAATGACAGGCACCTAACTCCACAAATGCTTCCTTATAAAGATGAAGTTTATGCTAGAGTTGATGATTATCCACAAATAATATCAGGAAAGAAAGCTTATACTTTGCTTTCAAAAGAAAATCAAGAAAAAACAGGTGTTAGGGCAGAATTAACAATGGATATATTGATGCCTATCCATAAACTTTTAGGCTCTTACTTCAAATGTTTTATTACAAGTAAACAAGAAAAATATCCTGTTTATTTACTTTTGTCGCTGTTTGAAGGTGACTTTATTGATGAGCAACCAGAGTTTAGGGATAATGTGCTAGAAAGTGTTGAATATTGGAAAAGCATATACCCAAAAGAAACATTTATAGATGAAGAAAATAGCCGTTTCTACTTTGGTATAGGTTTAACAAGCAATAATGAAATAGAAGTAGATGAGTCTCTTAAAATAGGCGACTCTTTAGATTATATGTTCCCACAATAAGAAAAAGGAATAAATAAAATGTTGAATTTACAAGAGAAAATATTGGGTGATTTTGATTTTTATACCCGACTTCCAAATGAAGATGAGAAAAAGTTTTATGGAATATTTATTTCGCACTCTAATTTTGACCAAAGCGAAAAGGATTTGCTAAATTATGTGCAAAACGAAATGGTTAGTAAGGGGCTTTATGTTTTATGCGATAAAGACTTTATTAGAGGTGGAGACGATTATCAAAATAGGATTGAAAACGCCTTAGATTGTTATGCAGCCGTAGTTATTTTAACAAAAAACTCAATTAAATCTGATTGGGTTAATTACGAAATGGGTTATCTTAGGGGAAAAGGCAAAACTATTTATGTTTGGGATACGGAAAATTTATTTTTAAAAGAAAACAGAGAGAAAAATCCTTCGCTAAATCTTCTATATTACACTCATTATAAAAAATATGGAAATATTTATAACAAGATAGATGATATTATAGAAGAAATTTCTAAACACTCTCAGTATTCGCAAATGTTCAGTAACGAATCGGCATTTTTAACTAGAGCAGAATTTAATCAAAGGCTTAATGAAAATGCAGTTTCAGTTATAGCAACTTTGTCAAGTTCAATTTTCGATAAACATTACAACTTGTTTAAGGATTGTAAATTTGGGCTATTAACTATGAATTTTGGTATGTTTTATAGTGGGCATGGTGATGGATGTCAATGCTACAGTAAAAGAAACAGTCCAATAGAAAACAAAACTTGCCCTATTAGTCAAAGTGAGTGTGCTTTGGTGCAAAAGACAGAAGTAACCGATGTAAATAAGGAGTGTGTTTTATTAAATAGTTTAGTTTATAGTGGGGTATTAAAAAAGGCTGGAACACTTGATAGGCTTGGAAATGTTATAGAGTGTGGTGCGATAGAATATAATCTTCCTGTTCATAAAATATATGGCACCGAATTTAAGTTTATAATAGATGTTCCTAACGATGACTATTTTATTAGAATGCTTAATATATTAAACGAAGCAGGCATGAATGCAACTAAGTCAATTTCAAACATTGAAAATAGAATTTATTTATCTTTGCCTGAAAGAAGAGGTCAAGGACTTTATAGATTAGACCATGAATTCTCAAATAATTTTATATGTCCTTATGCAATAAGAAAAAAATTTAGATAGGAGTCTAACTATGTGGGAAATTTGCCTTAATTTGTCAATATCTATTGCTTTAATAGTTTTAATGTTGATAGCCGTGCTTAGTTTTACCAAAATTGCTGCTAAGAAAGGTTTTAATTTAAATTATCTATTTATAATTGGCTTTTTTATAGTTGGATTTATTCTTTTCTTGCCAATTTTCAATTTTGATAAAAAAGACGATAGTTTATCAATTTTTCAAACTATAGTATTATCTTGCATGAATGCATTAAAACTTTTTGTTTCTGGCTGTGAATATGGTGATATATCTGGAATTATTAGTTTAGCACCACAAAATATTGCTTTTATTTATCAGGTTTGGTTTTTATTGCTTTTTATTTTTACTCCTATTTACACTATAGGATTTATACTTTCCTTTTTTAAGAATATTAGGGCAAGAATACAATATTTGGCAAATTGGAATAAAGATGTTTATATTTTTTCATCATTAAACGAAAAGTCGTTTAACCTAGCAAAAGATATAAAAGCAAACAATAAAAAAGCATTAGTTGTTTTCGTGGGGATTAACGGCAAAGAAGAAAAACAAAATCCATATATTTTTGAATTGCAGGCAATAGGCTGTATTTTCTTTTATAAAAACTTATTTTCTATTGGTTTTTCAAAGCATTCTCAAAAAAGAAACATCACTTTCTTTACTATAGATAATGATGAAAACAAAAACCTAAAAGAAGGCTTGAAAATAATTGATAATTATAAAGATAGAGAAAATGTTAATCTTTACATTTTTTCAACACAAATTGACAGCGCGTTACTTCTTGCAAGTGCGAATAAAGGTAAAATTAATGTTAGAAGAATAAACGAAGTTCAGTCTTTAATAAGTAGCCATATTTATGAAAATGGTAATATTTTGTTTAAAAATGCAATTGAAAATAAGGGCGGAGACAAAGAGATTTCGGCGTTAATAGTTGGGCTTGGTAAATATGGAACAGAAATGCTTAAAACATTATCGTGGTATTGTCAAATGGATGGATATCATGTAACTATTAATGCATTTGATAAGGATAAAAAGGCATTAGAGAAGTTAAAAGGTGTTGCACCAGAACTTTTAAGTGAAAAATTTAATGGAGCAAAAATTGATGGGGAGGCACAATATAAAATAAATGTATATTCTGGCATTGATGTCAAGGAATATACTTTTAACGATATAATCGAAAAAATTAAAGATGTTTCTTATGTTTTTGTTTGTTTAGGTGAAGATAATTTAAATATAGAAACTGCCATAGAATTAAGAAGTTTATTCGAAAGAATTCATGTTCACCCAATTATTCAAACTATAGTTAATAACACGTTGCAGAAGAAATCGCTACAAAACTTAAAAAATTATAGTGGTCAAGATTACGATATAGATTATATTGGTGATATAGAATCCATTTACTGCCAAAAAGTTATAATCAATTCCGAACTTGAACAAAAAGCCTTAAAGCAACATTTAAAATGGGGAAAAGAAGAAGAGTTTTGGAATTATGAATATAATTATCGCTCATCATTAGCCACAACAATGCACCTAAAAGCAAGGATTTTGTGCGGAATAAAAGGTGCAAATAAAAAGACTAATCAATTATCTGGCGAAGAAAAAGTTATAATTGAAAAACTTGAGCATAGAAGATGGAACGCCTATATGCGAAGCGAAGGCTATATTTATAGTGGAAGTTTAGATGAAAAAAGCAGAAATAATTTAGCCAAAACACACCATAATTTAGTGCCTTATGATTTGCTAAGCAAGGAAGATAAGAAAAAAGACAGTGATATAGGAACTGTGTAAAAGAGAGTTTATAAATAAAATGTATTGCCCGAATGTAAAAATTCGGGCTTTTTTATTGTGTTTTTGCCAAAAATATTGTATAATGATTATAAATACAATTTGGAGTTGTGGAAGTGTTTAAACTTGGCGAAATTATGGATAAAAACAAGGCTAAAAACCTTAATCCAATAGTGCTTGCATTTGTTGGAGATGCAGTATATTCATTGTTCGTTAGGGAAAGATTAACTTTTACATCGGACTCGAAAACGGGTGAACTTAACGCTAAGGCAACAGCTGAAGTTAATGCCGTTGCTCAGGCTGAGTTCTTGAAAAATATTATGCCACTTTTAGATGAAGATGAACTCTCAATTTTTAAGCGTGCAAGAAATGCAAAAAAGCCAACAAAAGCCAAGCACGCATCGGTTGCTGAATACAATATTGCAACAGGTTTTGAGGCAATACTTGGCTATCTATATTTGATAGGTCAAAACGATAGATTAAATTTTTTATTAAACGAAGGTAAATTAAATGAAGGTTGAAGGTAGAAATTCGGTTTACGAATTATTAAAAACAGAAAAAGAAATTGATAAAATTTTAGTTCAAAAGGACTTAAAAGATGAGCCAAGTAAAAGGTTAGTTAATGTTATTCGCTCGCATAAAGTTAAGGTTCAACTTGTGGATAAATATGTAATTGAAAAGGAAAGCGAAAGCAAGCGCCATCAAGGTTTTATTGCTTATGTTTCAGATTATAAATATTTTGACATAGATGATATCATTGACAGTTGTACAGAAGAAAATGCATTAGTTGTTATTTTAAACGAAATTCATGACCCACACAATTTGGGTAGTATTATAAGGGTGTTAGAGTGTGCAGGTGCGCAAGGCTTAATTATTGGCAAGGATAGAAGTGCTTCTGTTAGCGACACGGTTATGCGTATATCAGCCGGTGCTCTTAATCACCTAAAAGTTGCAAAAGTTACAAATATAAATAGTGCAATAGACACACTCAAAGATTATGGTTTTTGGGTATATGGTGCAGAACTTGGTGGTGAAAGCATTTATAAAGCAAACCTTACAGGTAAAATTTGCCTAGTTATCGGTGGTGAAGATAGTGGGGTTAAAAGATTAACAAAAGAAAAGTGCGATGGTATTGTTTCAATTCCAATGTATGGAAAAGTTAATTCTTTGAACGCATCAGTTGCTTGTGGCATTTCAGTTTATGAAGTGATTAGACAAAGATTGGAAAAGGGAAATGAATAAAATAGAAGTAAAACAATTAAGTGACGAAGAATTAGTTGTTCTTGCTGAGGCTAAAGATGAAAAAGCAATTGATGAACTTTTTAATAGATATAAATATATTGCTTCAGCCGTTGCTCACTCATACTTTCTAAATGGTGGCGATTCTGAAGATTTATTGCAAGAAGGTTTATTTGCAGTGTTTAAGGCAATAACATCTTTTAATGCGAAATTAAGTTTTAAGACTTATGTTTACACTTGTGTTAAAAATAGAATATTTAATGTTATAAAAAGTTCAAATAGATACAAAAATCAGCCACTTAACAATTATATATCTTTGTCGGGTACCTTTGACAATGAAGGCGACACTGATAAGACTGAAATAATAGTTGATAAACATTTTGGGCCAGAAGAAATTTACATAAACGCAGAAGCCGAAAACGAACTTAAAGATATAATTAACAGCGTTTTAAGTAAGTTTGAGCATGAGATTTTAGTTTACTATTTAAAAGGCTATTCATATAGAGAAATTAGCGAAAAGATAGGGAAAAAAGAAAAGTCAATTGATAACGCAATTCAGCGAATAAGAAAGAAGATAATTTTGGCATTAAACAGTAAAGGATAGGGTAAATTATGGGATATTTAGCACTATATAGAAAGTATAGACCAAATACTTTTGAAGGCTTAATAGGTCAAGAACATGTTGTTAAAACGCTTGTAAATCAAATTACAAGTGGCAGGCTTGGTCACGCATATTTATTCACAGGCACTCGTGGTACGGGTAAAACTTCTGCTGCTAAAATTTTTGCTAAGGCAATAAATTGTTTAGATAATAAAAATGGTTCACCTTGTGGCAAGTGTGAAAGTTGTTTGGCTATTTCGGACCCATCAAATATTGACATAATTGAAATTGACGCAGCATCAAATAATGGTGTAAATGAAATTAGGGAACTAAGAGAAAATGTGCAATTTCCACCTGTTTCATGCAAATATAAAGTATATATCGTAGATGAAGTGCATATGCTTACAGGTGCTGCTTTCAATGCACTACTTAAAACACTTGAAGAACCACCAAAACACGCTGTGTTTATTTTAGCAACAACTGAAGTTCATAAAATTCCTGCAACAATACTATCTCGTTGTATGCGTTTTGACTTTAAGTTGATTTCTGATGAACGAATTGCATCTCTTATTGAAAAAATATATGATGAACAAGGCAAAAAATATCAAAAAGAAGCAGTGATGGCTATTGCTAAGGCTGGCGAAGGTAGTATTCGTGATGCGCTGTCTATTGCAGATATTGCACTTTCATATAGCGAAAATACTTTGACTTATGATGATGTAATGAATATTTTAGGTTCATCAAATACACAAATTCTTTACGATTTTATAGAAAGTATAATAAGTGGCAACACGGGTGCAGTTTTAGAAACTATCAATTTGTTATGTTCACTTGGTAAAAATATAGGCGTTTTAATCAAAGATATTACAACTATAATTAGAGATATAATCGTTGTAAAAAGTTGTAATAATCCAAACGATATATTATCGCTTCCTTTAGAAAAGTTTCAAACGCTTGAAAATCTTTCTAAAAAGACAACCGAACAAAGATTGCTTAGGATATTAGAAGTCTTTGCTGAAAGCGAAAACTCTCTTAGATACACAAACCATCCAAGAATTGTATTTGAAACGGCATCTGTTAAGGCTGCAAAGCCACAATCTGATTATGATATTGATGCACTTCTTGCAAGAATAACAGAGTTAGAAAAAGGTATTAAAAATTGTGTTGATAAAGAAGTCAAACAAGTCGTAATCGAAAAGCCTACAGTCGTTGAAAGTGTAAAAATACAAAATAAAGAAGAAGTGAAAGAACAAAAACTTAGCATTTCTTCTATAAGCGAAAGCGATTTGAAGGGAAGATTGCTTATTAATTTAAGGAAAATTGGCAGTGAAATGCTTTGGAACTTGATGCAAGGCGTTGAGATAAAAGTTACGGGCAATATTTTAACTATGATAACTTTTAATAGTGGTGACCACGAACTTTTAGATAGAGCAACAACAAGAGACACAATTGAGCAAGCAATGGAAGAATTTTATCCATTTGAACTTCAAGTAGAACTTGATGAAAAGGAAAAAGCACTTGATACTCTTGATGAAGAAGCAAAAAGGCTAAAAAATATTTTTGGCGATGATATAGTAATTATTAATTAAAAGGAGAATTAAAATGTATAAAGGTGGATTTGGCGGATTTGGTGGAGGCAACCAAATGCAAAACTTAATGAAACAAGCACAAAAAATGCAAGAACAAATGCAAAAGGCACAAGCCGAACTTGAAGAATTAGAAGTTGATGGAAGTGCTGGTGGTGGATTAGTTAGCGTTACAATGACTGCAAAAAAGGTTGTAACAGGCATAAATATTAAACCTGAAGCAGTTGATATGGATGATTTAGAAATGCTTGAAGACCTTATTATTGCAGCACTTAATGAGGCATACGATAAGGCCGATGAAGTATATTCAGAAAAAATGGGTGCATTTGGGGGCTTAGGTCTATAAGATGAAAGTTTATATTGAGCCTATAGGAAGGCTTATAAATGAATTTTCTAAATTGCCAGGTGTAGGCACAAAAACAGCACAGCGTTTTGCTTATAAGGTTGTTAATATGACCGAGAAAGAAGCAAAAGAATTTGCATATGCAATAATAAATGTAAAACAAAACGTGCATTATTGCAAAATTTGTGGTAATTTTTCTGAGGGTGATGTTTGCGATATTTGTAAAAATCGCCAAGACAAAACTATTTGCGTTGTTAAAGACCCAAAAGACGTTGTGGCTATTGAAAAATTAAACGAATTTAGTGGTGTGTATCATGTTTTGCACGGCACAATTTCGCCTATTGATGGAATTGGCCCAAACGATATAAATATCAAAGGGTTACTTAATCGTGTTGCTAATGGCAACGTTGAAGAAGTTATAATGGCAACAAACCCAGATGTCGAAGGTGAAGCAACGGCAATGTATATTTCTGGATTATTAAAGCCACTTGGAATAAATGTTACAAGGCTTGCGCATGGCATACCGATAGGTACTGACCTTGAATATGCAGATGAAGTAAGTTTGGCAAGGGCATTTGTTGATAGAAAAACTTTATAGGTGTGTTTATGAATATTTCGGTTCTAGGTTGTGGGCGTTGGGGCTCTTTTATCGGCTGGTATTTAGTAAATAATGGGCATAATGTTGTTCAATGGGGTAGAAGCGATAGTAAGAGTTTTAATGTGCTTAAGGTCACGGGAAAAAATGAATATGTTGAACTTGATAAACGCATAAATTTAACAGATGACTTAAAATACGCTGTTGAAAGTAGCGATGTAATTATCATTTCTATTAGTGCGCAAAATCTTCGTTCTTTTATGAAAAATGTATTAGAATACGATATTTCAAACAAAAAGTTTGTTTTATGCATGAAAGGTATCGAAGTTGAAACAGGTAAACGTCTTTCTGAAGTTGTTATCGAAAGTGGAGTAAGCAGTGATAATGTTGCTGTTTGGGTAGGCCCAGGGCATATCCAAGCATTTACACAAGGCTATCCTAATTGTATGGTAATAGATTCTAACAACAAAGAGTTAGTTAAGTTTTTGGCTGATAATCTTCGTGGCGATTTGATTCGTTTTTATTATGGCGATGACATTATTGGCAGTGAAATAGGTGCTGCTGCAAAAAATGTTATGGGCATTGCTGCAGGTATGCTTGATGGTGGTGGTTATACCACTCTTAAAGGTCCACTAATGGCTCGTGGGGCAAGAGAAGTTGCAAGACTTATAAAAGCAATGGGTGGAAACGAACTTTCTGCTTATGGACTATGCCATTTGGGCGATTATGAGACAACACTCTTTTCGCCATATTCAAATAATAGAAATTTTGGTGAAAAATACGTTAAAGGCCAAGAGTTTTCTAAACTTGCAGAAGGTGTTAGCACTGCAAAAGCAATGCGAGAACTTGGCATTATGTATAATGTGGATTTGCCTATCACAAATGCAGTTTATTCTATTCTTTACGAAAATAAAGAGCCGTTAAACGAATTTATTAAGTTGTTTTCTCGTAGCACAAGAAAAGAATTTTAACTATTAATATAATAATATATAAAAAAGACGCATTTTTGCGTCTTTTTTCTTTAATTAATACTATATTTTTCAATAATTGCTTTTGCTGAATTTATGACTTCATCTCTTAGCGACTGTGGTGAAATTACCTTAATTCCATTCCCATACGAAATAATTTTTGAAATAAGCCCATTATCAAAAGGTAGTTTAACTTCGGCAATATGTTTGCCATTTTTATATGTAATATTTTCGATTCCTAGCCATTCTTCAATGTCGGATAAGCATTTTTTATCAATTTCAAATATAACATCTTGAGTAGTGGTGTCACTATCCCAAAAACTTAGTGGCAAATCTTGTTGGTCTATATCTTTTCTTTTAAATTTTTGGTTTAATATAGTTGCTTGTTCAATTCTACCTGTCTTAAAAAACCTAAATTCATTTCTCAAATGGCAATATGCAAAAACATACCAAAGACCTTGCTTAAAAACAATAACGTGTGGTTCTATAACTCTTTCAGTAATTTCGCCATTTCTATCATGATAACGAATTAAAATATTATTATTGTTTTCAATGCATTTTTGCAAAACATTAAGTTTTGCTTTATATCCAACAGCATCGCCCCAAGGACCTGCATCAATGATAAGGTTTCCACTTTTTAAGTTTACACTGCTATATTCGTTTCTTACCACTGATTTTAATTTATTTATAACATTTGCTATATCGTTATTTGGCACGCTTGTTGTAATTGCAGTAAGAGCGCCAATGGTTTGTTCAAACTCGTGCTGTGTTAGAAAGGTAGATGAAAACTTAAATGTGTCAATAATTGCAAAACCGCCATTATTACCACGAATAGTGTATATAGGCACGCCAGCAAGTTCTAAACAATTTATGTACCTATGAATACTTCTAACACTAACTTCATATTTTTCTGCTAAATATGATGCTTTAACGCATTTTTTTGACATGAGTTCAAATAAAATTCTAAGCATTATTTCATATTTCATAATTTTAATCTCCTTTTTTAATATTATATAATGATTTTTCAATTTTGTCAAATATATGACAGGCATATGTCACAAACATGTGTTATTATTTAGAAAAAAAGGGGAAATACACTATGAAAAATATATTTGCAAAAATTTTTAGCAAAACTAAAAGTAAAAAAAATAGCACCTTTACGATAATAAATGAAAATAGAAAGTCACAAGTAAGACATCTTTTTAATGTGAAAAATAAAAAAGAAAGGCAAGATAGTTGCCTTTCAAAGTATTTTGAAAATATAAAGGGATTAAATCAAATTGAAAGAAATATTTATTCAAAGACCTTTTAATTTATACTGTCTATCAATATTCTAGATATTTGTCTGCTTGAATCAGTTATCGGCGATGCATCAAAATTTCGTTTTAGATTGTGCCTATTTGAATAGGTTGAATTTATTGCTAGAGATAGCGATTCAGGTGTAAGAACATTTTGGGGTAAAACATTTACTAAACCCAATTTTTGAAAGTATTCAGCATTTAGAACTTGGTCACCACGAGAATTGCCTTTTGGAAGTGGAATTAAAATAGAAGGAATTTTTAGGGCAAGAAGTTCAAAGACCGTGTTAGAACCAGCACGAGAAATACATATTGAACAAATACTAAAAGCAAGTTCTATATTGTTTAAATATTCGGTTTGATAATATCCTTTTAATTTAATGTTTTTATCTAAATTGCCTTTTCCACATATATGAATTATGTCAAACTTAGGCAGAAGGTCAATAAGAGAACTTCTAATTGTATTATTTATTGCCATTGCTCCTTGACTTCCACCAGTTATAAGAAGAATAGGTTTATTGCCTGTAAAACCAAAATATTCGAGTGCTTCGCTAGTTTTTGTAGAAATAAGTGTTTTTCTTATTGGTGGACCAACGAATTCGCCATTTTTTATTGATTTAGCCGTTTCCTTAAAAGATGTTAAAACTTTTTTGCAGTATTTAGCAGTAAGTTTATTTGCTAAACCAATTGAATAATCGCTTTCGTGTGCAATTATAGGTATTTTTCGTTTTTTTGCAGCGAGAATAGTTGGCACAGCCACATATCCACCTTTTGAGAATATAATGTCTGGCTTTATCATGTCAAGAATTTTTCCGGCCTTAATATATCCAGAAACAAGTTTAATTGGTATAGTAAAATTCTTAAAAGTAAAACTTCTATTTAATTTTGCACAAGGCACAGAGTAATAGGGAATACCTGCTTGTTTTATTATATTTTTTTCTATTCCATTTTCACTGCCAATATAATATATTGAATCAAAATCTTTTTTTATATAAGGTAATATTGCTAAATGTGGTGTTACATGACCGGCAGTGCCACCACCAGTTAAAATAATTTTTGCCATACATTATATATATGCAATTTAATAAAAGGTATTCTATGTAGATAAATTAAATAAATAAGCAATGTATAAATAAAAAATCTCAATGCAATGCATTGAGATTTTTTTAGTTTAAGAAATAATCTTAGTCGTTTTCAGTTTTGTCTTCTTCTTTTTCTTCTTCACCAAAGACTTGAACATCACCATAAACATAAGAATCTAAAGATTGTTCATCGTTATTTCCTTCATCATTTGTTGGTTCGTCAATATTAACATCGATATCAATATCAACTTCTTCAACCTTAGATTTTGTAGATGGTTTTTTTGTTCTGCTTCTTACAGTGTAGTGTGATTTTGCATCACTCTTGTTTGCTTTGCGTCTTTGTCTAAAGTTTTTAATGAATAGCATTATAATTGCAACGACAAGTGCAACACCAATTATGATTGAAGACAATGATAACCAGAAGGCTGCAGGGTCTGTTTGAGTTGCAGATTCATCTGTGGTTACATCTTCATCAACGTTAGTTGCATATGGGTCAACTTCAGTTGGGTCAATAGTGTTATAGATTGCATAAATCATTTTATATGTTTTTGCCCAAACATAATTAGATTTATATTCAATCTTCTTGCTATTTTCAGAATTATATTGTTTTTCAAGTGTTGTCAACTCTCTTTGATAAGCAATTAAATCTAATTCATCTTCAATGTTACCAAATTGATTGTATAATGGTGATTCGCTTTCGCTGAAAGCATCTTGCCAACGAGAATGTTCTTCAAAAGCACTTGAATCAACAATAGAAACTTCATCAAAGAATACATAGCCGTTTTGAGTTAAAGCAGTAGTATTGTCACGAGCACCGTTCCAAAGTTCAACTCTAAAATTCTTTTCAGTTGCACCTGTAGCAACATAGAATTCTACGGTTACCCAGCCATTATCATCTAACATTGATTCATCAATAGTAAGAACTAATTCTTTATCTTGAATAACTTCACCGAAGTTATCATATTCACCATCGCTAGTGTTTACTGTAAATGAATTGAGTTTCATAACATCTTTTTCAACATTTGATGTGTCAACGATGTAAATATATGCTTCTGCGTTATAAACTCTAACTTTAACTGAAACTTTAGCATAAGAATTAACGTTAATGGTGTGGTTTTCGCTGATGAAACCATAACTCTTTCCTTCAGTCTTAATCATAAGTGGCTGTATGCTTTCAGTATCATTATGGTTAAGAGCATCATCAACGTCTGATAGGTTAGGGTTTTGTGTATAGTTGTTCAAGTACTTGCTGTTAATTAAGCCAGCATAGTCATTATTGTTTGTTTTAATAATGTCTTGTTCGTTACCTGTGATGTAATAATGTCCAGATTCAATACCAGTATAAAATCTAGGATTTGCAGGATTGTCTAATATTTGACCAATACTACTTGTAGCAACTGTAAATGTGTATGAATCAGAAGATGTTGTTCCATCTGCAATGTAATCTTCATTAAATCCAGCGTAAAGTGCTGTTGAACCAGCAGATGTGTCAGATAACAACTTATAATATTGATAATTAGAGGTTTCTATTTCATTTATTTCATCTTGTTCTGTGGCATATTGATATGTTTTTCCAGAGCAAACGATAGGTGATGAAATTGTAACAGTGCCTAATGCATAGTTGTCTATATTAGCAGTGTATTCATCTGGGCCGATAACAATTTCTAAATTAAACTTACGAACTGTAGTATGTTTGTCTTCATCAAAGTTGTTTTTAACAGTTATAGTATATTTTACCCATTCATCGCTAGTTTCAGAAATTGTTGCAACGGCTGGTCTTTCAACAGATTCATTGCCAAATATATCTTGTACATTAATAATAATGTTTGGAGAATAAAGTTTGCTTAAAGTGTTCTTTACAAAGAATGTGATTGTTGAATAACTTTCGCCAGATAACTCAAATGGAACGCCATTATTATCAAGTTTAATAGAATAACTTGCAGGTTTATTAAGTTTAACTTCAAGTCCATTTGCACTGCCATATGGTGTATCTAAACTATTTTTATGTGAAAGTGAAACTGATGCAGCATTATTAAAGTTACCGGTATAGTTACCACCTTTATATTGTGTAAATCCATAATAATCTTGGTCTGTTGTATCGTTATGGAAATTTGCAGTCGTTGAATAACCAGAGATATTTGCTAGGTTAACAGACATATCGTAAAGATATAAGTTGTTATCAACATAGTCTGATGCTTTAACCATTGGCTTAGAATCTTTATTGTTATATGAAATTATGTTAATATTTGTGTTTGTGTAATTAGCAATGCTTGTTTGATATTCATCTTTATCTAACAATTCAACACAAATATCATCAAAATAAGCAGTACCTGTTGCAGCATAATTGTCGTTACCAATACTTAACTCAAGTGTAAATTTAGTTTCAAAAACAGAATCTGCTTTTACATAGAATACATATTGTTTCCATTCTGTGCTAGTTATGTTGTAAATACCATAATTAGATTGTTGACTTCCGTTAAAAGAGTTTTTAATAGAAATGTTTGCACCGATAGGTTCGCCATAATGAGCAGTTGTTTTATCAGTATTTAAGTTTGCTGTCTTAACCCAAGCGCTAATTTTTGCATATTCGCCAAGATTTAACTTGATTTCTGTTGAAGATGAAAGTTTTTGCACGCAACCATAAGCATAATGATTTTTAAGGTAGTTGTTAAGCATGTATACTTTATTATCAATATCATTTGCGTGTGTGCCAGGATTTTTGAAAGCATACTTAACATCAGGGTTTGGTGTTTCTGGTATTAAAAAATAATTATCAATGATGTATTCTTTTATTTCATCAGAGGTGACAACTTTACTTGAGTTGCCATCTTTAATTATGTTTTTAATATCTTCTGTGTCAAAGTTGTTAAGATATTTAACGTATGACAAAATTCCATCATCTTTATATAAGTTTGACATAAGTTCGGTCCAACCATAGTCGGATACGTCAATTACACCAGACTTAGATGTTGCAACCTTAGTAAAAGACCAATCATCAACAGTTGTTTTTGGATAATCTGAATACTTCATAGCCTGTGTGCCAAAAGTAAATGAAGGGTTTTTGATTTCACTATCACTTCTATCAGAATAAGAATATTCTGGTATAGTATCGGCTTCATCGTCTTTTTTACAAGCAGTTGCCATAAATAAAGATATGCACATCAACGTTGCAAGAATAAAAACAAGAAGTTTTTTAATTGTTAAAAATTTTGAGTTAGTTTTTCTCGTCATAATTCACCTTTTACACATTTGAATTCTTAGCGCAATGGCCAAGTAGTAAACATTTTTTACACATTGAAGATATTATATAATATTTAGACAAAAAAATCAAGGACTAAACAAGCAAATATCTCTTTTTTTTCTAAAAAAATAGTAAAAAAATATTTTTATTGCTGATAATAATAGCAAATGAAAGAAAACAAGACAAAAAATAGCACGAAAGATGTTAAACACGGCACCTTAATTGCGATATTTACAGGTGCTGTATCTGGACTTATAAACGGTATTTTTGGTGGTGGCGGTGGTATGATTGTTGTTCCTATGCTAACAAAACTTTTAAAATACCAATCTAAAAATTCGCACGCAACTGCAATTTTAATAATATTGCCACTTTCAATAATAAGTGGGGTGCTATATTTAACTTTTGGCAAGTTTAAATTAAGCATTGGCGTGCCAGTAGGTATTGGTATTATAATAGGTGGAATAATAGGTGCTATTTTATTATCAAAACTTTCTTCAAAATGGGTTATTATTATTTTTGCCATTGTTATGGCTATTGCAGGTGGCAAAATGTTATTATTTTAATTAAAAATTAGAGGTGAAAATGCAGTATTTATGGTATGGATTTGCAGGTCTTGTTGGTGGACTTTTAGGTGGTATGGGAATGGGTGGTGGAACACTTCTTATTCCACTACTTACAATTTTTTATTCGGTGGGCCAACATACGGCACAAGCAATAAATTTAATAGGGTTTATTCCAATGGCAATAGTTGCACTAATTATCCATATAAAAAACGGCTTAGTAAAATACGATAAAGTTGTTATAATTATTATTTCTGGTGCATTAACTTGTGTGGCAGGTTGTTTTTTAGCGAAGATAATGAGTGGTAATTTGCTTAGGCGTTGTTTTGGTGGCTTTTTGTTGGTGTTATCAGTATTTCAGTTTATTGATGGTGTTAAATATGGCAAAAACTAAATTATAATTTGTGCAAGTAGCACAAAAGTGATTTGGTTAAAAATTGCTCAAAAATGTAAAAAAAACACATAATGTTTCATTATATTTGTATTAAAATCATTACATAAAACCTTGCTAAATCTAATGCAATCAAAAAAATAAAAAAAATTGCACAAAATTTTCAAAAAGGTATGTACAAATAAAATATTTTATGTTATAATTAGTGCGAAAATATTATAATGGTACGGTGAGTAAATTGGAAAAAATTGCAATCATAGATTTAGGCTCGAATACAGCAAGATTACTTTTAGTAGAAGTTAAAGAAACTGGTCATTTTCAAATTGTAGACCAACTTAAAGAAAGTCCTCGTCTTGGCGAAGGAATGGAAAAGGACGGTTTCTTAAAACCTGCTCGTGTACAAGAAACAATTAAAACCTTAAAAATGTTTAGAAAACTATGCGATGTTAACGGCATTGAAAGAATTATTGCTGTTGCAACGGCTGCAGTTCGCCGTGCAAAAAATCAACGCAGTTTTCTTGATGAAGTTAGCGCAACATGTGGCATTAAGTTACGTGTTTTAAGTGCTGAAGAAGAAGCGATATATGTTTATCGTGGTGTTGTAAACACTATGGATATTCCTAAAGGAATAATTTTAGAAATCGGTGGTGGAAGCACTAAAATCGTTTATTATAACAGACGAAATTTGCTTAATTATGAAACACTACCTTTTGGGGCTATAACGCTTACAGAATTATTTGCCGATGATGGATTGTCTCCAACCGAACAAACACAAAAAATTGAAGAATTCTTTACTGAACAATTAAAACAAATTGAGTGGCTTAAAGACGTTGACCCTGAAGCACAAATGATTGGCGTTGGTGGTTCGTTTAGAAATCTTTGTCGTATGACAAAAATTATGAAAAAATATCCACTTAAGACAATTCATAATTATGTTATAAATGATAACGACTTTAATCATGTTTTTGACTTAGTAAAAGGTCTTGACCTTGACAGGAAAAAGAAGATTAAAGGTTTGTCAAGTGATAGGGCAGATATTTTTCCAAGTGCTCTCGCTGTAATTTCAGCATTTAAAAAGTATATGAACTTGCAAAATGTTGTTATTAGTGGAAGTGGTTTGCGTACGGGATTGCTTTATAACTATGTTGTTCCATCTACACTCGATAAGCCAATTTCAGATGTGCTTACTTATAGTTTGAACAATTTAATTAACCTATTTGGTTGTGACCAAAAGCATACCGAACAAGTTGTAAATCTTTCAGTTCAATTATTTAAGCAACTTAGAGTTTTACACAAATTTCCAAGGCAATATCTAAAGATTTTAAAGGTTGCTGCTTATCTATATGATACAGGAAAGCGTGTTGGTTTTTATAACTTTGAAAAACATAGTGGATATGTTATTTTGAACTCTAATATATATGGAATTTCGCATAGAGACTTAGTTCTTGCATCGTTTGTTGCTTCTAATACGGCTATAGAAGATATAAATCCTTTCGATTGGACAAGGTATCGTGATTTAGTTGCTGATGAAGATATCGATGTTGTTAAGAAGATGGGCTTAATGCTTCGTATAGCAAGTGCTTTAGATAGAAGTTTATCTTCTGTTATTAAAGGTGTAAATTGCGATATATTAGGTGATTCGGTTATCGTTAAGACAGAAGTTGATGGAGATGCAACTTTAGAAATCAATTCAGCATTTGATATCAGTTCAGATTTTAGAAAAATATTTAAGAAAAATTTAGAAATTCTTTAATAAAACATGCGCTGTGAGTTCACAGCGTTTGTTTTAATATAAAAAGCAGGTGATGAAAATGGCTAATGCAAAATTGGCAATTGACTTTGATAGTGTAATTACAAATATCTATATGGTTGGCAGTGGTTTGGTGTTAAGCGAACCTACTGTTGCTACGATAAGTCTTGAAAACAACAATGAAGTTAAACTCGTGGGCGAAGAAGCGAGAAAACTTATAGGTAAAACAGCAAATAATACTAAAATTGTTTTTCCTGTTTTTGAGGGTGAAATTGTAAATCAACCTGTTGCGCAAAGTATTTTGACATCGTTTTTAGATAAACTTGGTGTTAAAGGTAGTATTTTTGGGTGTCATGCCATAATTTCTGTGCCTTGTGGGTGCTCTTATGAAGTTATGTCAAAATATAAAAGTGTAGCAAAAAATTGTGGAATTAATAAGGTTTATTTTGCTGAAGCGCCTTTGCTTTCAGCATTAGGACAAAGAATTCCACTTAATGATTCAACCCCATGTTTTATTATTGATATGGCAGGTGGAACAACTAATATTGCAGCAGTTTCGCTTGATGGTATAATTGCGGGTATTTCAGTTAACTTTGGATATAATAAAGTTAGCGTGGATATTATGGATTATATTGCCGAAAATTATGGACTTCAAATTGGACTTTTAACTGCAGAAAAAATCAAAAAAGAAATAGGAAGTTTGGCAAATAACGATGCTCTTGCAATGGTTGTGAATGGTAGAGACCTAAAAAATGGTGCGCCACGCTCAATTTCTATTAGAGCAATGGATTTGCAAACACCTATTAAGTTGTATTATGATAAAGTGCAAGAACTCGCCGTTGCCGTTCTTAAAAAGTTGCCACCAGAAGTGTGTGCAGAAATTAGAAATTCGGGCATATATGTTTCAGGTATTGCTAGTTCTATATATGGACTTGAAAAATACTATACTGATAAATTCCAAATGAAAATTAATGTTGCCGAAAATGGAGCGATGGCTGTTGCGCTTGGTGGTGGAATTGCTATTGCTAATTCAAAACTTCTTAAAAAAGTTGCACTCTCTAATAAATAAAATTTAATAGTAGTTTTTAACTAGTGTTTTTATAAAACAAACGACATAAAACCACGCTTTTTTAGTTTAACAGACAAAAAGCGTGGACTTTTTTTATTTACAATTAGAAAAGAGGTTTTTATGGCGAAAAAAATAGTAGTTACATCAGGTAAGGGTGGAGTAGGTAAAACGACAATAACGGCAAATTTGGGAATTGCACTTTCAAATATGGGTGCAAAAGTTTTATTAGTTGATATAGATTTTGGACTAAATAATTTAGATGTCGTTTTAGGTGTCGAAAATAAAGTATGTTATGATATTAAAGACGTTTTGTCAAATAGGTGTAGAATAAAACAAGCACTTGTTCAGTGTGGCGATAAAAGAAGTTTGTATGTTCTTGCATCAGGCAATTTGTATCCTTCTGTTAATATTAGTGGGCAAAATATTAAACTGCTTTTAGATAGCGTTGATATATTATTTGACTATATAATTTTAGATTGTCCTGCTGGAATTGATATAGGTTTTCATAGGGCAGTGTCTTGTGCAGATAGCGCTATCGTTGTTGTGACGCCAAACTTAACAAGCATTAGAGATGCGGATAAGGTTGTATCGGTTTTAAAAAGTTATGAACTAGATAATATTGGACTTGTTGTAAATCGTGCTCGTGGAGACTTAATTGTTTGTTCAAAAATGATGTTGCCATACGATATTGAACAAATATTAAAGATAAAATTAATTGGTGTTTTGCCCGAAGAAGATAATGTGTTTTTATCAAGTGGATATAAATTATCTTCACGAACTCAGTCTTATAAGGCGTATAAAATGCTTGCACAAAATATACATAACGGGGCAAAAAAAATTTATGATGCAACTGCAAAATATATGGGCTTTTTTGGAAGCATTAGAGGGAGTATAAAAAGAAGGGTATGAGAAAAGATAAAAACCAATTATTAAGACTTCAAACTTTAATAGAGAGTGATAGGATATCGACAGGGGATAATTTTGGAGAGATGCTAATTAATGATATTACAAAACTTTTAAGAGATTATTTTGACTTTAGTATGTCGCCAAAGTTAACAATGGAAAAATCTAGAGATGGATATTTTATTAATTTTTCAATAAATGCCACTCGATTAAAGTCTTTTGCCAATATACAAAAATAAAATTAGTAAATTACTAGCGATTTTGCACATTATTATGTTAGACATAATATAATAAAATACTATATAAATGCATAAAAACGTTAAAAATTGACAAACTCATAAGGGGTAGATAAAATGTTGAATTTTTGTTTTGGTTTAATAGTAGGTGCAAATTTTGGTTTAATTTTATTTGGAATTATAAGTGCAGGAAAAACGATAAAATAAGCATAAAAGAAGAATAAAATTTATTTTAATTTTAAATAGGCGAATTAAGGTTCGTCTATTTTTCTTTGCTTTAATTTAAGGTGTAAATATTTAAGTTTATCGTTGACAATTGTTATATTTAAAGTTATAATATAACAAATTTATTTTACAAAAAAATATGAAGAAAATATAGAGTAGGTTAAATGTTGATTATGAAAAATGTATTTGATGTGCTAAAAGAAAGAGGATTTATTAAACAAACAGTTTATGAAGAAGACCTTTATAAACTTTTAGGTAGCGAAAGCGTGCCTTTCTATGTTGGTTTTGACCCAACGGCAGATAGTTTGCATATTGGACACTATATTCCAATAATGGCAATGGCATGGATGCAAAAATATGGTCATAAACCGGTTGCTCTTATCGGTGGTGGAACGGCTATGATTGGCGACCCATCTGGAAGAACCGACATGCGTTCTATGATGACAAAAGAAACTATAGAGCATAATTGTGCGTGTTTTAGAAAGCAAATGAGTCGTTTTATTAAGTTTGATGGAGAAAATCCAGCAATAATGGCAAATAATGCCGATTGGCTTTTAAATCTTAATTACGTTGACTTTTTGCGTGATATCGGCGTGCATTTTTCTGTTAATAGAATGCTTACGGCAGAGTGCTTTAAATCAAGGATGGAAAAAGGACTTTCTTTCCTTGAATTTAACTATATGTTAATGCAAGGCTATGATTTCTTAAAATTGTATCAAGATTATGGCGTTGTTTTAGAACTTGGTGGCGATGACCAATGGAGCAATATGCTTGCTGGTGCTAACCTTATTAGAAAAAAGGAAGAAAAACCTGCTTATGCAATGACATTTACACTTTTGCTTACAAGCGAAGGCAAAAAAATGGGCAAAACTGCAAAGGGTGCTTTGTGGCTTGATGAAAATAAAACAACTCCTTATGAATTTTATCAATATTTTAGAAATGTTGAAGATGTTAAGGTTGAAGAATGTATGCGTCTATTAACATTTATGGAAATGGATGAAATTAAAGAACTTACAAAATATAATGACGAGCGTATGAACTCAGCAAAAGAAAGGCTTGCATTTGAAGTTACAAAACTTGTGCATGGTGAAGAAAAGGCAAATGAAGCTCAAAAACAAGCAAGGGCTGCTTTTGGTGGTGGTAGTAGTGAAGATATGCCTAAGGCAGAAATTGATGGCTCTATTACACTTGTTGCCGACCTTTTGGTTGCTGTAGGACAAGCAAAATCTAAAGGTGAAGCAAAAAGACTTATAGAAGGTGGTGGAGTTAGTATCGATGAGCAAAAGATTACAAATCCTTTTGGCGAAATTCCGGTGGATTCACTTTCTAATAAGGAATTTATATTGCACAAGGGCAAAAAAGTGCATATTAAGGTAAGTGTAAAATAGAATGAATTATGAATTTTTTACTGTAAATGGTGAAAAAGAAAATACCAACATTATAGAGCGTTCTAAATTTATATGCAATATAAAAGGTGTTGAAAACGAAGAAGAAGCAAAAGGTTTTATAGAAACTATAAGAAAACGTCACTCGCTTGCAACACATAATTGTTATGCATATATTGCAGACGATAAAGGCTTAGTTCAAAAATTTTCTGATGATGGTGAGCCACAAGGAACGGCAGGACTTCCTATGCTTGAAGTTCTTAAAAATAGGCGTATGTTTAAGACTGTTGCAGTTGTAACTAGATATTTTGGTGGAATTAAACTTGGCACGGGTGGACTAACAAGGGCTTATGGTGGTGCAGTTGTAGATTGCTTAGAAGTTGCCAAGATATCAAAAATGTGCCTATCTATTTTGGTCAATGTTTCGCCCGATTATGAAGGATATTCAAGGCTACTTAAATTATTAAACGACCAAAATATTACAGTTTTAAGCACTGATTTTAATAATGTTGTAGATGTGAAAATAGCAATTAAAAACGATTATTTCGAAACTTTTAATAAAAAACTATTAGATGCATTTAATGGAAAAATAGATATTCAAAATTTAGGCTCAGGATATTATGATTTTGGGTAAAATTTAGGTGGTTTATGCCGATTATAACTGAAATTTCTGTTCAAAAAAACAATAATAAACGTTGCAACGTGTATGTTGATGGCGAGTTTTTTTGTGGTATGTCAATAGAAACGGCTGTAAAAAATCGCATAAAAGTAGGTCAAGAAGTCGAAATAGAAAAACTTGAGCAAATAGTGTTAGAAAGCGAACAACACGAAGCCTTAACCAAGGCGACCGATTATATTTCTAAAAATCTCAAAACCAAAAGACAAGTAAAAGAATATTTGCTTAAAAAAGGATATTCTGAGCAGGTTGTTTGGCAATGCATTGACAAGTTAAAAGAATATAATTACATTGATGATGCCGAGTATTCAAAACGTTATATTGAAAGCGTAAATAAAAGACAAGGCAGACGCCTTACTGAATATAAACTTATGATGAAAGGTGTTAAAAAAGAAGACATTGAAAGTGCCTATCTAGAAACCGAAGACACTGGAAATGAAAGTGCTAAACTTATTGCTAAAAAACATTTAGGTGATAAGCCTATAACAAAAGAAAATCTTGCAAAAACCTATCGTTATTTAATTGGTAAAGGTTTTACTTATGACCAAGCAATGTATGCTCTAAAAGATTATCAGGGGGATTAATGGAACGAATTTTAACAGTTTGTCAAATGCAAAAGGCAGATAGTTTCACAATTAATACTCTTGGCACTCAGCAAGAAGAACTAATTTTTAGGGCTGGTGAAGGTGTTGCAACCGTTATAAAGGAAAAGTTTTTCGGTGGCAGGGTTTTGGTTTGCGTTGGCAAAGGAAACAATGGAAAAGATGGACTTGTTATTGCCGATATTTTAAGTAAAACACACGGCTTTTCGGTTAAATTGTTTGATAGTGAAAATCCTGATTATAATCTATTTAATAAGCCATTTGATATAATTGTCGATTGTTTGTTTGGCGTTGGCTTAAATAGAAATATTGAAGGCAAATATAAGGAAATCATTAATAAAATCAATTCGATAGATTGCTATAAAATTGCTTGCGATATTCCAAGTGGAATAAATGGCGATAATGGGAAAATTATGGGCACAGCAGTTAAATGTGACATGACTGTTGCTATCGGTGAATATAAAGTTGGACATTTTTTGTGTGACGGCATAGATTATTCTGGAAAGGTTATCGTAAAAGACATTGGAATTAGTGTTTGGGAAGATAATTTTATTAAACGAATTAGTGATATAGATGCTAAAAAATGTTTTGAAATACCAAACAGAAATGTTCATAAGGGCAGTTTTGGAAAAACTTGTATTATCGGTGGAAGTGAGGATTTAACAGGTAGCGTTTTGCTTTCGGCAAATAGTTTAACTGCATTAAAATCTGGCGTTGGTTATACATATTTGTGCGTGCCTAAGAGTTTGTTTAATGCTTATGTGGGCAAAAACCCAGAATGTATATTAATGGCTTTTGATGAGGATTTTTCGGCTACTATCGGTAAAGTCTTGTCGTGCGATTCTGTTGCCGTTGGTATGGGGATGAGTTGTTGTGAACTCACATATAAAATCGTTAGTTATTTACTAGCGAATTATTCGGGAACACTCATAATTGATGCCGATGGATTAAATGCTTTAAGCAAATATGGAAAAGGCGTGCTTAAAGACAAAAAATGCAGTGTTATATTAACGCCACACATTGGCGAGTTCGCAAGGCTTTTAAGTATAGATAAAGAAAGTTTGACCGATAACTTGATTAAATATGCTGTTAATTTTGCTAGAGAATATAATGTGATACTAGCAGTAAAAAGTGCCGTTAGTGTTATTACCGATGGAGAAGAAGTTTATCTAAACACAACAGGTTGTTCTGCTATGGCAAGGGCTGGTAGTGGAGATGTGTTATCTGGACTTATTGCAGGAACAATTGCAAGGAATGATAACCAAATGGAAAGCCTTTTATCAGCAATGTATTTGTTTGGAAAGGCTGGTGAAAAAGCCCAAGAAAAAGGCTCGGTATTCACTGTTACTGCAAGCGAAATAATTGAGCAATTTCAAAGCGTTATTAAAGATTTGCAAAACGCATAAGCAGTTTATTTGGCTTGTTTATAACATAAAAAAGCCAAACCCACTCTTTATTGCAGTAAATACAAAATAGGCATTAAGCGATATGAAAAGTGGCATTAAAACCATCATAACCAAACTTTTAAGCCTATACTTTAAGATAAACATAAATACAAAAATTCCAAGTGCTCCACCTAGAAAGCCTGTAAAAATAAGTTTTGTGTCGCTTATTCCTATGTTTTCTTCATCGCCATCTTCTCTTGCTTTCTTTTGATATTTAAGCATTAAGATGCCGTATAAATTAATTGCTATGACATAGGTTATAATCAAAATATAAAATAGTGTTGGCATAATTATATTAGTAGTTTGAGCAGAAAAATAAACTTTATTATATATAGATAATGTTTTTCTGTTTTTTATAAAAAATAAAGAAGGTAAAAATTATGAAATGTATGTATTGTGGATGTATAGACAGCAAGGTAATTGACTCTCGTTCTGCTGAAGAAGGCTCTATAATTCGTAGAAGGCGTGAGTGCGTTAATTGTGGCAAGCGTTTTACAACTTATGAAACGGTTGAAAGCACGCCAATTTTTGTTGTTAAATCAAATGGCGCAAGACAAGTTTTTGACCCAAATAAAATGAAAAACGGCATTATCAAGGCTTGCGAAAAAAGACCTGTTTCATCAGCAACTATCGATGCTTTAGTTGATGATATTCAAAAAAGAATTTATAATTCTTTGGCGCAAGAAGTTACAAGTAAAGAACTTGGCGAAATGGTTTGCGAAGGCTTAAAGACTATTGATGAAGTTGCTTATGTTAGATTTGCTTCTGTTTATCGTTCTTTTACTGATACAACTTCATTTATTAAAGAACTTGAAAAAATGGTTAAAAAGGATAAAAAATAATAACTAAAGAGGTACATATAAATATGAATAAGTGGGATGAAAGATTTATGAATCTTGCTGAAACTGTGGCTGATTGGTCAAGTTGTTATCAAGATAATAGACACGTTGGCGCTGTTGTCGTTAAGGACAAGCGCATTTTAACAACAGGTTATAATGGTGCACCAAGTGGCATTGAAAGTTGTGCTGAGCGTGGCGAATGCTTAAGAAGAGTTAGAAACATTGCAAGTGGAACTATGCAAGAAGTTTGCTATGCCGTTCACGCAGAACAAAATGCAATTATTCAAGCAGCAAAACTTGGAATAAGCCTAGAAGGTGCAACACTTTATGTAACACACCAACCATGCGTTATTTGTACTCGTATGATACTAAATTCGGGCATTAAAACAGTTATATATAAAAATGGCTATCCTGATGATTTTGCTTTGGAACTCTTTAAGCAATCTGATGTTAAACTTATAAAATATTCTGATTTATAATGCTTTAGATTGGCAATTTTAATGTAAGAAATAAAAAAATATTTAAATTTATAAAAAATCACCTTAAAATTGCTTGCATAATTTTAAAAAATAAGGTAGAATATGTCGTGCTGTGAGAAGATGCGACATATTCTATCGAATTTAATTGCAGTCAAAACTAAATAAACTGTTGGAGAGCTATCGAAGTGGTCATAACGAGGCGGTCTTGAAAACCGTTTGGGTGCAAGCCCACGGGGGTTCGAATCCCTCGCTCTCCGCCAACGAAAGAAAGAGTCAACAAAGATGGCTCTTTTTTCGTTGCTGAAAACGAAAGGGGGATTCGAATTAGGAGCGAGCAAACTTCAGTTTGCGTGTTCGCCGTTAGGCGAAAAAATAGTCCAGTGGACTATTTTGCGGGAGGCTCGAGAGAAGCGAATCCCTCGCTATAAACATAATTTTTAATTTATTTCGGCTCTGCCATCGTAACAAAGCGAGGAGATGTGTCCCTCGCTCTCATTATAAAACGAATTTTAGGATCGAGAGAAGCGAATCTCTCTATCTCCGCCACTCTTAACCTAATTTGAACACCTTTCAAGTTAGGTTATTTTATTTGTGTAATGTAACTTTGTTGTGATTTTTTAATTTGTATAAAAAACCATTGATTTTTATAGTATAAAGAGTTATAATACTTTCGTACCTTTTGCTTAAAGGAGAAGTATTTATGAAAAGGAAACTCTTATCAATTTTTACAATAATTTTAGTAATTTGTATTATTTCAATGTGTTTTATTGCTTGCAGTTGCGATAATGAAACATCTAATACAACGGATGGTAATAAAAATCAAATTTTGCCATATGAAATTGATAAAACTGGCTGTTTACAAAGGTTTTATGCAACTGACAACAATAGCGTTAATATAATTATTCCTGCTACTTACAGTATTGATGAAAACGGCAAATTCATTTCAG
>JAZOMM010000066.1:0-1576 GCA_045653965.1 Christensenellaceae bacterium
GTCGATTCTGCCTTCGCCAGCGAGTTTTAATGCTTCTCTTAAGTCATCTGTGTTACCACCTGATGTACCTGTGATTCTATGGAATGTGTAGTGAACGTCATAGAAGTTAACTTTTGCTGAGAAGTCTGTTTTTGTTGGGCCTGCAAAGAAGTTGAGGCATCCCTTTTCGCCAAGAAGTGCATCGCCTTGTTCAACGAGTGCTGTTACAGGTGCATAAACGAATACGTCATCAAAACCTTTGCCACCATTTAAGCCCTTCATGTAAGCAACAGGGTCTTCAAGATTTGCTGTGTTTACATAAACGAGTTTAACGCCGTTTTTAGCAGCATCTTCAACTGTTAAAAGTTTTGCTGCTCTATCAAGTCTTGCTTGGTCGATATCAGTAACTACCATGAGCGATGGTTTTCTATCACAGTGAATACCATAGTCAACAGCACCAAGTCCCATAGGGCCAACACCAGCGAGAATTGCAACTGCGCCACCTTCTTTAATGCCCATTTCGTGGCTGTGTGATTCGTAGTTGTTACGGAAGTTTTCGTGATAGCCTGCAATGATGCATGACATTGGTTCAGCAAGTGATGCCTTAAAGTAACTTTCGCCTTCATAAGGGATAAGGCAATCTTGTTCCATTACTTCGTTTGGAATTACGATATATGTTGCATCGCCACCGATGTTTGAATATGAATATCCAGGTGCGATGTATGGGTTTTCTTTTAAACTGATTGCTGGTTGAATACCAAACTTCATACCTTCTTTGAATAAGTGTTGCCATTTAGCACCAACTTTAACGATGTCACCACAGAATTCGTGACCGATGATGATTGGGTTTGTTGCTACATCGTTTGGAACTCTTTTGTGGTTTGCACCTTGAATTGCTGCCTTATAACTTGACATACAAATGCTGTCTGAAACAACTTTTGCTAAAATTTCATTGTCCTTGATTTCAGGCAATTCAAATTCTTCAAGCCTTAAATCGCTTTCTCCATAAAGTCTAACTGCTTTTGTCTTCATGATTAAATGTCTCCTTTTACATTTGGTTTTTATCTCATTCTAATTATATCATATATAATTATTTTTGCATCCCCTTGTAAATAACTTGCAAAAAGATAATTTTTATGATAAGATATAAACACAAATGAAAACAAATGAACACGATTTTTATTAAAAAACACTTATTTTGGCGTTTTTAAGGGGGAAATTATGCTTGCACTTGAAAGACAAGAAGAAATTTTGGACATTTTGAGCAGAAATAATTCTGCAACGGTTGAAGAACTTGCAAAAGAGTTATATGTAAGTGGCGCAACCATTAGGCGTGACCTTAGAGCAATGGAAAAACAAGGGCTTATTATACGTTCTCACGGTGGGGCTATGCCGTTTAAATCTAGCGCAGAAGAATCTGCATTTGCTATTCGTGAACAGGCTAACACTAACGCCAAAAGAACTATTGCCAACCTTGCCGTTAGACTTATTAAGAACGGGGATTCGGTGTTTTTAGATTCTTCTAGTACGGTTGGGTTTGTTATTCCCCTACTTAACAACTTTAACTACTTATCCGTTATTACAACAGGACTTAGAA
>JAZOMM010000067.1:0-4193 GCA_045653965.1 Christensenellaceae bacterium
GAAGTCAATCGCGTACCATTCGAAAGTATGCAAGCATGCTTCCCCAAGGAACGTATCATTTTGGAAAGCGAAAAGTACGACTACTCTTTGCGCGCACTAAGTTTGGTAGCACCCATTGGCAAGGGCCAACGCGGACTTATCGTTGCTCCACCAAAAACAGGCAAGACAACGTTATTAAAATATATCGCTCAGTCAATCGAAAGAAACTATCCTAATGTTAAACTTATAATGCTACTAATTGATGAACGCCCAGAAGAAGTTACAGACATTAAAAGAAGCGTTAAGGGCGAAGTGGTGTTCTCTACCTTTGATGAAGGCCCAGAGCATCATATAAGGGCAGCAGAACTCGTTATAAATAGAGCAAAAAGACTTGTTGAAGTTGGTCAAAACGTTGTAATTTTAATGGACTCTATCACAAGGCTTGCAAGGGCATACAATAACACTATAGAAAGTTCGGGCAAAATCTTGTCTGGTGGACTTGACCCCGTTGCAATGCAAGGTCCAAAACGCTTTTTCGGTGCTGCAAGAAATATAGAAAACGGTGGTAGTTTAACCATACTTTCAACTGCACTCATCGAAACAGGAAGCCGTATGGATGATGTTATCTTTGAAGAATTCAAAGGCACAGGCAATATGGAAATTCATTTGTCAAGAGAACTTAGCGAAAAAAGAGTGTTCCCAGCAATTGACATAAATAAGTCTGGCACAAGAAGGGAAGAACTTTTGCTTAGCCAAAGCGAACTCGATGCAGTTTATAAACTAAGAAGCATTTTGGGTGATAGAAACGATAATACGGATAATTTAATAGAAATGCTTAAAAAGACTTCAAGCAATGATGACCTTGTTCAAAAGGCAGATGCTTGGATAAAACTTTATAAAAAATAATTATGAAATCAGATAGAAATAAAACAATAGATTTTTCGTTAGAAAACGGACAGGAATATGTAAGTAGGGTTATAAAAGAAGATTGCTATGATGGTGGGCAACAAAACTGCACTATTTGTGGCGATACCTTTAATGTGCTTAAAAAAATGCCAGATGAAAGCATAGACCTTCTTATCGTTGACCCACCATATAACCTAGATAAAGATTTTCACGGCAACGGCTTTAAGAAAAGTTCAACCGAGAGTTATGCAAATTATACAGAAGAGTGGATTAATGCAGTAAAGAAAAAACTTAAAAAAACTGCATCTATTTACGTGTGTTGCGATTGGAAAAGTGCACTCTCTATCGGTCAGGTTTTGGAAAACAACTTTATTTTAAGGAATAGAATTACTTGGCAAAGAGAAAAAGGTAGGGGCGCTAAAGCAAACTGGAAAAACTCAATGGAAGACATTTTCTTTGCTACCGTTAGCGATGATTACACCTTTAATCTTGATGCTGTTAAGCAAAAGAAAAAGGTTATTGCACCATATAAAGAAAACGGCAAACCAAAAGATTGGCTTGAAGATGAAAATGGAAAATATCGCTATACCTGTCCATCAAACTTTTGGGATGATATAGCAATTCCATATTGGTCAATGCCAGAAAACACAGCCCACCCAACCCAAAAACCAGAAAAACTTATTGCAAAACTAATCCTTGCAAGTTCAAATAAAGGCGATTTGGTTGTGGATATTTTTGCAGGCAGTGGCACAACTGGGGTTGTAGCAAAAAAACTAGATAGAAACTTTATAAATATCGAACAAAACCTATTATACTGTGCTTGGGGCGAAAAAAGGCTTTTAGATGCTAGAGAAAACAAACAAATTCAAGGCTATGAAAACGGCATCTTTTACGAAAGAAACACTAAACCAAATAAGAAATAAAAACAAAAAAAGACCTATTGAAAAATAGGTCTTTTTTGATATTAAAATATAAAAATTATTTTTTCTTTGAGTCAAAAAGGTCTAATAAAAAGTTAACGGCAAAGATAGTGCCTATTAAACAGAATATGCACTCGAAAAAGAGTAAAATAAATCTGCCAATGTTTTTTAAGATTTTCATAAATAAACACTCCTTATATTTTTATTATAGCACGGCCAAAGTGTTTGTGCAACAATATATAAAAAATTTTTAAGATTTTATTGTTTTTATGGATAAATATTCCATAAATAAATCAAAATTTTTTATATAGTTGCAACGCAAAAATAAAAAAATTTAGTTTAGAACTTGAAAAAAAACACAATATATAGTATAATAGTATCGATTATGGTAATTTTTGGAGAAAAATAATGGCTAAAACAAGTTATAAGGCAGAAGACATTAAAATACTTGAAGGATTAGATGCAGTTAGGCTTAGACCAGGTATGTATATCGGCACAACAGGGGTAAAAGGGCTCCACCATATCCTTTGGGAAATAGTTGACAACGCTGTCGATGAAGCGGCTAATGGCTTTGCTAATAAAATTGAAGTTAAACTTTATAAAGACGGCTCTGCATCTGTTGAAGATAACGGCAGGGGAATTCCAACCGATATTCACTCTAAGGCAGGGGTGTCTGGGGTAGAAGTAGTATTTACTCAACTTCACGCAGGTGGCAAGTTCGATGCTGATAACTATAGTTATTCTGGGGGACTACACGGCGTTGGTGCATCGGTAACTAACGCACTTTCAGAGTGGCTTACCGTTGAAGTTTATAAAGATACCATATATAAAATGGATTTTCATAGTTTCCTAGATGAAAAAAGTGGCAAGGTTAAGTCAGGTATTCCAAAGGCGCCACTTAAAAACACTAAGGAAAAGACCAAAAAGAAGGGAACTTTTGTTAGGTTCTTGCCTGATAAAAGGGTGTTTGAAACAACCGAGTTTTCTGTTGAAACAATTCTTAAAAGGCTAAAAGAACTTGCATTTTTGAATAAGGGCTTAGAAATTAAGTTTTATGATGAGCATACAGACTATTCTAGAACTTATAAATATGATGGTGGTATTATTGACTTTGTAAAATACTTAAACGAAGGCAAGTCTTCGCTTTACGCTGAGCCACTTTTCTTTTGTGGCACAAAGGATAACATCTATATAGAAATTGCAATTCAGCACACCGATGCCTATACCGATAGCGTTTATTCTTATGTAAACAATATCCCAACGGGCGAAGGTGGTATGCATGAAACGGGCTTTAGGTCGGGCTTAACTCGTACACTTAATGACTATGCAAGGGAAAGAAATATCTTAAAAGAAAAAGACGATAATCTTCTTGGCGATGACTTTAAAGAAGGCTTAACGGCTATCGTTTCGGTTAAAATGCAAAACGTTCAGTTTGAAGGTCAAACAAAAACTAAACTTGGCAATCCAGAAGCAAGACCTGCCGTTGAAAGCGTTACGACAACCGAACTTGACCTTTTAATGAAAAATAAAAAACTATTAAAGGTTTTTGATACAATTATTGCAAAGGCTTTAGGTGCTGCAAAGGTTAGGCTGGCTGCAAAAAAAGCAAAGGAAATTGCAAGAGCATCTAAGAGTATTGAAATGCAAAACCTAGTAGGTAAACTTTCATCTTGTTCGGGAAGAAAGCCAGAACTAAACGAACTATTCATAGTTGAAGGCGACTCTGCTGGTGGCAGTGCAAAGCAAGCAAGAATGCGTGCTTATCAAGCAATTTTGCCACTTAGGGGCAAGCCACTTAACGTTGAAAAGAAAAAACTTGACCAAATTTTGCAAAACGAAGAAATAAGAACGATAATCAGTGCGCTTGGCACGGGTATTGGCCCTGACTTTGACATAGAAGACTTAAAATATCACAAAGTTATTATTCTTTCCGATGCCGACCAAGATGGTGCACACATCAGGGCAATACTTCTCACTTTCTTCTTTAGATATATGCGAGAACTCGTTCAAGCAGGGCATATTTATATCGGTATGCCACCACTATACAAGGTGCATAAAGGTAACGCCGAAGAATATGCTTACGATGATAAAGAACTTGCCGAAAAGATAGCAAAGGTTGGCAAAGGCTACACCTTGCAACGCTATAAAGGGCTTGGCGAAATGAACCCATCTCAACTTTGGGAAACGACGATGAATCCAGAAACTCGTTCGCTTATGCAAGTGACCATTGAAGATGCTGCCGAAGCAGATAAACTTATCACAGTTCTTATGGGCGATGAAGTTGGCGAGAGAAAGAAATATATTTTTGAGCACGCAAACTTTAACAAAGAAGACAAGTTTGCAAAAATTAAGCGTGACTAAAGGGGTAAGGTAAGTTATGGAAAATCA
>JAZOMM010000068.1:0-5688 GCA_045653965.1 Christensenellaceae bacterium
TATAATGTAAGATATTTTTCTTCATAATATTATACCAAACATTTATATTTTGTGCAATTTTTTAATATCCATATTTTTACGATTTTCTTAATTTTATCAATTTTTATTTGCATTTGTAAAAAAAAAGTGGTAGAATAGGCGTATTATAAACAAAAGGAGTATTTTTATGAATATATGGCATGATATTGAAAGTAATAGAATTACACCAGATGAATTTATAGCCGTTGTTGAAATTAGCAAAGGCTCAAAACAAAAATATGAAATGGACAAAAAAACAGGACTTTTGCGTCTTGATAGAATTTTATACACATCAACACACTATCCTGCAAACTATGGATTTATTCCACACACGCTTGCAGAAGACAACGACCCTCTTGACGTTTTAATTTTATGCTCAGAAAGTCTTATACCTATGAGTTTGGTTAAATGCTATCCTATCGGCGTTATTATAATGAACGATAACGGCTCTGTTGATGAAAAGATTATCGCAATTCCTGATACCGACCCAAACTATAATACATATAAGAGCATACACGATTTGCCACAGCACATTTTTGATGAAATGCGCCACTTTTTCACTGTTTATAAGCAATTAGAAAATAAAAACACTACTGTTGACGTGGCATCAGATAAAGATGAAGCCGTTAAAATCATTATAAAATCTATGGATAATTACAAGGCTAATCTATACGAATTAACAGCAAAATAATAAATATTTTTATATTAAAAGAAGGTTCACACAAAAAGTGAACCTTCTTTTTTATTTTGTTTTAATATTTATTTTGTTAAGCCATATTCTTTTGCTAAGTTTTCAAAACCAGCAAGCGAATTTTTAATTCTATTATAATCAACGCAATAAGCAATTCTTACATAGCCTTTAACACCAAAATCATCACAAGGAACAACTAAAATTTCTTTTGATTTCGCCTTTTCATAGAAGGAATAAGCATCACCATCTGGACTTTTAACAAAAAGATAGAATGCTCCGTCAGGTTTAACGCAATCATAGCCAAAATTGGTTAGGTTTGTGTAGAGTAAATCTCTATTTTTCTTATATGCATCAATATTAACCTTGGCATCAATACATTTTTTAACAACTTGTTGGAATAAACTTGGTGCACAAACATAGCCAAGACTTCTTCCTGCCCCACAAATTGCAAGATAAACATTTTGGCTGTCTAACATTTGTGGATTTACGGCGATATAACCTATTCTTTCACCTGGTAATGATAAAGATTTAGAATAAGAATAGCAAACCATACAATTTTCATAATAATTCATAAGATATGGCACAAAAACATCGCCATAAACAAGTTCACGATATGGTTCATCGGCAATTAAATATATAATATTACCATATTCGGCTTGTTTTTTTCTTAAAATATCACAAACCGACTTAATAACACTTTCAGTATAAACAACGCCACTTGGATTGTTTGGCGAATTGATAATTACAGCCTTTGTTTTTGGAGTAATTTTGCTTTCAAAATCTTTTAAGTCAATTTGCAAGTTATCATCTGGATTAGAAATTACAAGTTCACCCAAAGCATTTTGTACAAACACCCTATATTCAGTAAAGAAAGGTGCAAAAACAATACACTCATCGCCTTGATTAACAACGGCTTTTAAGCATATAGAAAGTGATGCTGCTGCGCCACAAGTCATATATATATTGTTTGGAGTAACATTTGCGTTAAATCTTCTATTGATATTATCAGCAACTGCAGTTCTAACTGATAAATCGCCTTGAGCAGATGTATATCCGTGCAAAAGTGTTTGATTTTCGCTTGCAAGAAGTTCTTTGATGCTATCTATAACTTCTTTAGGTGGTTCTACACTTGGATTACCTAAACTAAAGTCAAAAACGTTTTCAGCACCTATTTGACCAGCCCTAACTTTGCTATATTCAAATATTTCCCTAATAATTGAACGCTTGCTTCCAAGCGCATAAGAATTTTGATTATAATTCATAATTCACCTATAATTTTAATAATTTTAATGCGTTTTTATATAAAATATTGTCAATATCATCTTGTTTTAAACCAAAAGACAATAGAATTTCATATCCTTCTTTAATATCAAACCAAGGGCAATCTGTTGCGAATAATATCTTATCACTGCCGTGCTTATTTATAATATCAACACACAAATCTTTGTCAATATCACTCGTTGTAAAAGCCGTGTCAAAAAGCACATTTTTTCCTGCAAGTTTATCAAAAACCTCATTCCATAATTTATGTGCACCAAAATGTGCAAGGACAAACTTGTTATAGTCAACTTCTTCTATAACTTTTAATGCCCTATCCACAGTACATCTTACAGGCTGACCAAGATAGCCATCATCAATACCAGAGTGCGTAACAACTATTAAATCATATTTCTTAGCGCACTTAATAATGTCTATATACTTTGGGTCATCAATAAAAGTTGCTTGATAATCTGGATGAATTTTTATGCCTTTTATGCCTAAATTCTTAATTCTTTGCATTTTTTCATCAATATCATCGCAATCTGGATGCATACCTGCAAAAGAAATAATTCTTCTTTTTTCATCTTTGAACTGGTCATTTGCCATACAAGCGAACTTTAAAACACTTTCAAATTGAGATGCTTTTGTAAGCACAGGAAGTGCCACTGCAATATCAGCATTTGCACGTTTTAAGGCTTCTATCATGCCATTAACCGTTCCGTCAGTGTTTGGTTTGTTGCCCGATTTACTTGCAAGTGCACCTATAGTTGCACTTGCTATTTTTTCAGGAAAAATATGTGTGTGAAAATCGATAATCATATTAAAGTGATGCAATGTCCTTTGTTGATAAAGTCTTAACGCCTTGAAGTCCAAGCACTTCTTCAGCCTTTTTAATGTCAGAAGTTTTCAAAACAACTGATGCTTCTTCTCCATCAATAGAAAGTCCATACATATATTCGATGTTTACATCATTGTCAGAAAGGATTTTCAAAAGTTGTTGAAGCGAGCCTGCTTGGTGAGAGATTTTTAACACTAAAACATCTGTTAAAATTGTTGAAAAACCATCTTCTGCAAGTTTTTCTTTGCCTAATTCTGGATTATTTACAATAAGTCTTAATAATCCGTATTCAGTTGTGTCTGCCAAACTAAGCGATAAAATATTTACTTTGTTTTGTTTTAATACACTTAAAACTTCGCCTAATCTTCCTTGCCTATTTTCGATAAAAACCGATAATTGTTTTGCTACCATAATTTCCTCCTATCAATATAAATTTCTCTTATCAATAACGTGAACTGCCTTGCCTTCACTTCTAACAAGTGTTTGTGGCTCAACAAGTTTAATCTTTGGATTAAGCCCTAATGCTTGACTAATTACATGTGAAATCTTTTTTGTTAAGTTTTCTAAAACTCTAATTTCATCAGTATAATACTGTGGATTAACTTCTACTTGAATTTCTAATGTATCGAGATTATTTACACGGTCAACAATAATCATATAGTGTGGAGAAACTTCCTTAACGTCAACGAGTGCTGCTTCTACTTGGCTTGGGAAAACGTTTACGCCACGAATAATGAGCATATCATCAACTCTACCCTTAAACCTACTAATTCTTGCACTTGTTCTTCCACATTCACAAGTTGAATAATCGATACTTGTAAGGTCTTTTGTTCTATATCTAATTAATGGCAAACCTTCTTTTGTAAGTGTTGTAAACACTAACTCACCTGTTTCACCCGGTTTTTGCCACTTAAACGTGCTTGGAGAAAGAATTTCTGGATAAAAATGGTCTTCGCAAACATGAAGTCCTTTGTGATATTCACAATCACAAGCAACTCCAGGTCCCATAACTTCACTTAAACCATATATATCATGTGCCCTAACATGAAGCCTTTCTTCAATTTCTTTATGCATTTTCTCAGTCCAAGGCTCAGCACCACAAATTGCAGATTTAAGTTTAACTTTATCCATTAAACCTTCTTGTTCTAAGACTTCAATAATGTGTAATAGATATGAAGGTGTACAAGCAATTGCAGTTGCGCCAAAGTCAACCATCATTGTGGTTAATTTTTTAGAGTTTCCTGTGCTCATAGGAACAACCATTGCCCCTACCTTTTCACTACCATAGTGAGCACCTAGCCCCCCCGTAAACAAGCCGTAACCATAAGCGATTTGGATTATATCATTTTTTGTTATCCCTGCCATTGTCATGCATCTTGCCACGCATTCAGACCAAGTTTCAATGTCGTTTTTTGTATAACCAACAACAGTTGCCTTACCCGTTGTTCCAGATGATGCGTGAACTCTAACGATTTCACTATCAGGTACCGCAAAAAGTCCAAAAGGATAATTATCTCTTAAATCATCTTTTGTTGTAAAAGGTAATTTTGTTATATCTTCAATATTTTTGATATCTTGTGGCACTAAGCCTACTGCTTGCATCTTTTTGCGATAAAACTCAACATTGTTATACACATAATCAACAAGTTTAACCAATCTTTCACTTTGTAATTGAGTTAACTCATCTCTACTCATACACTCAATTTTTTGATTCCAATACATATAAAAAACTCCAATTATTTACTAGAATTCGTAACCACTTAAAAATGCTTTTTCGTTTATTTCAATGGTCTTTTGTGGAACTGTCTTTCTAACTATATCAAGCCATTCTTCTTTAGTAAAACCAATGTATTTTGCAGATAATCCCAAAACAACTGAATTAAGCACCTTAGAATTGCCAAGATTTTTAGCAATTTCCATACCATCGATTGCCACAACTTTATGGTCTTTTTGTAATTCTTCAATAATATTTTCAGGATAAGCACTTGCACCAATAACAACAGTCATTGGGTCAATTCTACAGTCATTTACTATTATAATGCCATCTTTTTTGAGATAATGCGAATATCTATATGCTTCAAGTCTTTCAAAAGCAATTAAAATATCTGCTGAACCTTCCTCAACAACTGGTTCGTTAACGCTTTCGCCAAATCTAACAAAAGTTACAACGCTTCCACCACGCT
The DNA here is from genome assembly GCA_045653965.1 of Christensenellaceae bacterium. Lineage (GTDB taxonomy): Bacteria > Bacillota > Clostridia > Christensenellales > Borkfalkiaceae > UBA1259. The sequence continues at coordinate 4,991 of JAZOMM010000068.1, forward strand.
GAGCCATGCCGTGAACTTCAGAAAGTTTTACGTCAAAGCCTGCATTAAGAGCAGTTTTACCTATAATTCTACTTGTTAAAAGTGTACCTTGTCCACCTACACCTACAACCATTATGTTTAATTCTTTCATATTATTTTTCCACCTTGTTTATAGCATCAAATTTACAATAACTCTTGCACAAACCACAACCATTACACATAGATTCGTCTATTTTAACAGTTCCATCTGCTTGTTTTGTTATTGCTGGGCAACCTATCTTTAGGCACATTCCACACTTTTTGCACTTTTCGGTATCACATACGCATTTATATGGGAATTTTTGACCTTTTAAGAGTGCACAAGGTGCTTTTGCTATGATAACTGTGAGTTCATTGCCATTAACACTTTCTTTAATTGCACTTTCTAATGATTTAATATCAAAAGCATCAATAGTTAAAACGTTTTTAACACCAACAGCCTTACAAAGCACTGATAAATCGATAGCATTTGTATCATCGCCTTTAAGAGTTTTGCCTGTTGCAGCGTGTTCTTGGTGACCTGTCATACCTGTAGTTCTATTGTCAAGAATAAGAACTGTACCTGTTGCTTTGTTATATACTAAACCGATTAAAGAGTTAATACCTGTATGTAAGAAGGTTGAATCGCCGATAACAGCAACCCAATTCTTAATAAAATCTTTACCCCTTGCTTTTTCAAT
>JAZOMM010000069.1:0-1713 GCA_045653965.1 Christensenellaceae bacterium
AAGGCTACGAAGTTGTGTTAGTTAACTCTAACCCCGCAACGATAATGACTGATACGACTATTGCAGATAAGGTTTATATGGAACCTTTAACGCTTGAATACGTTGCAAAAATTCTTCGTTACGAAAGACCGGACGCGATCGTTCCCGGTATCGGTGGACAAACGGGATTAAATCTTGCAATGCAACTTGATAAAAAAGGCGTTCTAAAAGAATGTAGATGTCAACTTTTAGGTACTAGCAGTGAAAGTATCGAAAGGGCAGAAGATAGAGAATTATTTAAGGATATGTGTCTATCAATCGGCGAGCCTGTTATAGAATCAGAAATTACATATAGCATAGAGCAAGCAAAAGAATCGGCAAACAGAATAGGCTATCCTGTAGTTCTTCGCCCAGCGTTTACTTTGGGTGGAACAGGTGGTGGCTTTGCTGACAACGAAGAAGAATTAGAAGTGATTATGAAAAACGCACTCAAACTTTCTCCTGTTCACCAAGTTCTCGTTGAAAAGAGCGTTAAGGGTTATAAAGAAATCGAGTTTGAAGTTATGCGTGATGCTAGCGATAAGGCAATCACCATTTGTGGTATGGAAAACGTTGACCCTGTTGGCGTACCCACAGGCGACACTATAGTTGTTGCTCCAATTCTTTCTTTAAACGATAAAGACTTAAAGATGCTCAACGACGCAGCAATAAAAATTATTCGTGAACTTCAAATTGAAGGTGGCTGTAACGTTCAATTCGCTCTCCACCCAACTTCAAGCAAATATTACTTGATAGAAGTTAACCCAAGAGTATCTCGTTCATCGGCACTCGCATCAAAAGCAAGTGGCTACCCAATAGCAAAAGTAACTGCAAAAGTTGCAGTTGGCATGACCTTAGATGAAATAGCAGTTTCAGGCACAACGGCAGATAAAGAACCAAAACTTGACTATATCGTTTCAAAATTCCCAAGATTCCCATTTGACAAGTTCACAACTGCATCAAATCTTCTTGGCACACAAATGAAAGCAACGGGCGAAGTTATGGGAATAGGCTCTAACCTTGCAGAAAGTATGCTCAAGTCAATCCGTTCATTAGAAATAGGGGTAAATCACTTCTATATTGCTAAGTTTGACAATATGCCAACAGAAGAAATTCTTAGTTACATTAAAGAGTTTAGGGCAGACAATATCTTTGCTGTTGCAGAACTCTTATGGCGTGGCGAAAGCGTTGATAAAATTCACGAAATTACAAAGATAACAAAACTTTTCCTTAACACAATTCTCGATATAGTTAATATGGAAAAGAAACTTAAAGCAAACAAGTTTGATGTGGAAATTTTAAGAGAAGCAAAGAAAATGGGCTTTTCAGACCAATATATTGCACACCTTTATTCAAGCACCGAACTTGAAGTTAATAAATTTAGAAAAGAAAATGGAATTAAGCCTGTGTTTAAGATGGTTGACACACTATATAGTGGCGCATATATCCCATATTTCTATTCAACATATACAGGCGAAAATCAATCAATTTTAACAAATAAAGAAAAGGCATTAGTTCTTGGTAGTGGACCAATTAGAATCGGTCAAGGCGTTGAGTTTGACTATTCTACCGTTCACGCAGTTAAAACAATTAAAGAAACAGGCAGAGAAGCCATCATCATAAACAACAACCCAGAAACAGTTTCAACCGACTATACAGTAAGTGACAAACTCTATTTTGACCCACTTACCCCAG
>JAZOMM010000070.1:0-10486 GCA_045653965.1 Christensenellaceae bacterium
TTATCTATCGATAGCATTGGTGGGGTTAAGGTTGTTGCAACAAGGGATTATTCTAAGGCGCAAGTAAAACTTGCTGATGGAAGCATAAAACCACTTGATAGCGAAAAGGTTAACGCCGTTTATTATGAACTTGATGGTGGCAGTTTTGTGTGTGTTAGACCGAGTGGCACAGAACCAAAACTAAAAGTTTATTATTCGATAAAAGCCCAAAGTCAAGACCAAGCACTTGAAGTGTTTGAAAAAATAAAACAAGACTTTACAAAATATTTAGGCTAAAAACATAAAAATAAAAGAGTATGAACTCTAAAAAGTGGTTCATACTCTTTTTTTAATGCAAGAATTTAACTATGTTATTTATCTAATTTCATTTCGGCATAAAGCATTAGCATTGACATTGCAGTAATAGATGCCGTTTCGGTGCGAAGAATACGCTTTCCTAAAGATATTAAATCTCCGTTTTGTTGGGCAAGTTCTATTTCCTTTTGAGAAAAACCACCTTCTGGACCTATAAAAATGCCCACTTTGTTACCTTTTTGTATTTTTTGAAGGGCAGAAATGGTGCTTTCTATTCCATCTTTGTTTTCATAAGGGACAAGAAGAACATCAAGGGATTTTGCAAAGTCTATAGCATCGAAAAAAGACATTGGCTCTTTAACGGTGGGAATAAAAGGCATTTTACACTGTTTTGCAGCACTTTCGGCAATTGCCCTAAAACGCTCTGTTTTGGACTTGACTTTTGAACCTTCAATCTTAGCAATGCTTCTTTCCATTTGAACGGGTATAATTTCTTTTACACCAAGTTCAACTGCCTTTTGAATAATAAGTTCTAATTTATCGCTTTTTGGAAGTCCTTGAAACAAATAAATTTCGATAGGGAGTGCTGTGTCATAGCAATCTTTTTTTATAATTTTTGCAAGCAAAAAGTCGTTTTCAAAGCATTCAATTTCACAAAGACTACTCTTTTTGTCAAGACTAACTAAAAAACTGTCTCCCACTTTCATGCGAAGAACATTTTTAATATGATTAAAGTCAGCACCGTCAATTTTAACCATTTGACCATTTAAGTTTTGATTAGTTATAAAAAAGTTATACATAATTCTCCTAAAGTTATAAAAATTGTATCAAATTTTGCAAATTAAATCAAGCGAAACTTTCTAAATAATTTGTATAACTAAATTATTACATAAACTTAAATATTGTTGACTTAACAACAATAAATAGTATATAATTGCTTATGTAAAGTAGGGCATATATATGCGTCGGTTGACTTATTTAGATATTTATGTTATTATATCCGAATATAAGTAGTGCGTAAGGGATAACTAAACTATGAAAAAAAGTCTAAAAATCAAAATTTTATCCATAGTTTTAACAATGCTTGCTGTGGCAGGCTTGTTTTGGTTTATGTTTTCTGGCGACAATAGGATTATTGTTAAGCAACTATTTTCTGCAGACTTAAACCAAGAAGAGTTTGTAGAACTTATTAGAAGTTTTGGTTTTCGTGGTTCTATAACTTTAAGCATACTTTCAATGATGCAAGTTCTTATTCCGTTTATGCCAGAAGAACCCGTGCAAGTTTTGGCAGGCATGGGTTACGGCGTATGGCATGGAATATTGATTTGTCTTATGGGTATAATGGTTGGCAATTCTTTAATTTATCTTGCCCATAAAATCTTTGGCAAAAGTGAGATAAAATCAGTGCACAAAGGAATAGACCTTGATTTTGAGTGGCTTAGGACTTCTAAAAGGGTTGTTTTTCTAATATTGACTTTATATATTTTACCTGCAGTTCCACTTGGGGTAATTTGTCTTTTTGCTTGCTCATTAAATCTAAAATATCCAAGATATTTTATTTTAACAACGATTGGCTCTATTCCATCGATATTTGTCGGCGTTGCACTTGGGCATTTGGCAACGGCTCTGAGTTGGACTTTATCTATAATAGTTTTTGCAATAATAATAGTGTTAATTATTATTTTTGCCATCAACAAAAAGAAGATTTATAAAAAGTTTAACGAATATATTAAAAAACACGCATTTAAGCAAAATTCTGAAGTAATTGTTAAAAAGCCTAATCCATTTGTTTATTTTTTCTCAAGAATAGGTGCTTATTTTTATAGAAGAAGCAAGGTTAAGGTTGTTAAAAAGATTAATGCAGAAGTCAAAGGTCCAGCAATAGTTTTATGTAACCACGGCTCGTTTGTAGACTTTTTATATGCTTATTCATTGCTTGCTAATAAAAAACCTAATATTTTAATGGCAAGGTTATATTATTACAGAAAAGATTTGGGATATTTGTTAAAAAAATTAGGTGCTTTTCCTAAGAGCATGTTTACAAGCGATATTGAAAATGCTAAAAACTGCATAAAAGTATTAAACGAAAACGGAATATTGATAATGATGCCAGAAGCAAGGCTTTCTACTGTTGGTAAGTTTGAAGATATTCAAAATGCAACGCATAAATTCTTTAAGAAGATGAACGTGCCTATCTATACTATAAAAATAAACGGTGGATATTTTGCTTATCCAAAATGGGCAAAGGATTGGCGCATTAAATCATTGGTTGAAGTAGAGTTAAATGAACTTATATCGGCTCAGGAAATTAAAGATATAACCGAAGAGCAACTTAAAACCAAAATTGAGGGCGCTTTAGATTACAACGATTTTGAGTGGCTTGAAAATCATAAAGAAATTAGGTATAATCAACCTGACCTTGCAGAAGGTTTAGAAAACATTTTGTATATTTGTCCTCATTGTGGAAAAATGCATTCTCTAGTTACATATAAAAATGACATTTTCTGCACGGAGTGTGGATTAAGGGCAACCTTAAACGATAGATATGCCTTTGTGGAAAGCAAGCCTTTTAATAATTTTGCCAAGTGGTATGATTATCAAAAAGATTTACTCAAACAAAAGATAGAGAGTGATGAAAATTATAAAATTCATAGCAAAGTAACATTAAAACTCCCATCGCTCGATGGAAAAAGTTTTATGAGAGTTGCTGGCAAAGGAACTTGTACGCTAGATAGAGATGGCTTAACTTATAAAGGCTCTCTCGATGGCGAGCAAATCGAAAAATTCTTTTCTATTAAAACAATATATCGTTTGCTCTTTGGCGCTGGAGAAGATTTTGAAGTTTATGAAAATAAAGTGCTTTGGTATTTTGTTCCTGAAAATAAAAAAAGTTCGGTTATGTGGTATAACGCAAGCGAAATTTTTTATAATTTAGCAGTTAAATAAAGCGTTGGGGAAAGGTTATGGCAAAACAAACAAAAGAAAAGGCATTTAGCACAATAACTGTACGCTCGTTCGTGGTAATTGTTATCATTTTATCTTTTATATTGTTGATGGTTGGCGTGCTTACTTATGTCGTGCCAAAAGGCAGTTATTTGTTAGATGAGAAAGGAAATATTATCGCTGGTTCTTTTCATTATTTAGAAAACACCGGTGGGGTGCCTATCTGGAAAATAATTTTAGCGCCTGTTTTGGTTTTTGCAAGTGATAACGGGCTTACTATCATAATGATTAGCCTGTTCCTTTTAGTTATGTCTGGTTGCTTTAACGTAATGGAAAAAACGGGTGGACTAAAGGCTCTTATTAGTAAATTATTAAGGGTTTTTTATAAAAAGAAAGCCTTGGTCATTATGATTACCATATTGTTTTTTATGGCGTTTGGCTCGTTTTTTGGAATGTTTGAAGAACTCGTTGCCCTTTTGCCTATTATTATCATACTCATGTTGGCACTTGGCTTTGACTCTATGATGGGGCTCGGTGTGTGTATGCTTTCGGCGTGCTTTGGCTTTTCTTCGGCAATCACCAATGCGTTTTCTGTGGGACTTGCATCACAAATGTCAGGCGTTGCTGTTTTTGACGGCGTGTGGCTTAGAATTGTGTTTTTTATTTGCGTTTACATTTTGTTGTGCGCCTTTATTTTATCCTATGCAAAAAAAATAACTAAAAATCCAAACAAATCTTTAACCTTTGAAATGGATAGAGAAAAACTTACGAAAATAGATTTTAGTGAGCAACAAACGGAAAATACTAAGGCGTTTAAGACTTATTCAATATTTTTAAGCAGTGCTTTTGTAGTTTTAATATTAATTGCGTCTGTAAGGGTTATATCAAATTTCGCAATACCTATATTATCCGTGGTGTTTTTGGTGGGTGGAATAACTTCTGGGCTTATAGTTAGTGACAAAAAGGTGAAAGTGTTTAAAGACTTTTTGTCAGGAATAATTGCAATGTTGCCAGCAGTGTTTTTAATCGCCCTTGCATCATCTATTAAATACGTTCTTGACGAGGGGCTTATTATTGGAACTGTTACCAACAGTGTTGTAAACTTTTTAAGTGGAAAACCAAAGTTTGTGTGCGTGCTTTTGATATACTTGTTAATTTTGGCTTTGCAAGTGTTTATCGGTTCGGCTTCGGCAAAAATTATGCTTATTATGCCAATCGTTGTGCCAATTTGCACCGAACTTGGAATTTCGCCATTAGTCGTAATTTTAACTTATTGCATGGCAGATGGCTTTACCGATATGATTTTGCCAACTAACCCTGTGCTTTTAATAGGTCTTTCAGTGGCAAACGTTTCTTATGGCAAGTGGGTTAAATGGACTTATAAAATACAAATATTAGTGTTTATTTTAACCTTGATATTCTTATCGTTTGCAACGGCAATAGGATATTAGAATAATGGATATAAAAAGAAGTATATAAACAAAAAGGCAATGAAAAGTGTTTCATTGCCTTTAATTTTTTTAATTTAATCTTAAAATCAGCCTGTTATATAACCCATTCGCCATCTACAAAAAGAGTAACTTTTGTTTTATCTTTCTTTATTCCAACAATAGATAGGTCAGGCGTTCCAATCATAAAATCTTCGTGTTCACGAGAATCGTTTGCACCAAGTTTTTCAAGTTCTTTTATTGAAAGTTTATCCCCGTTTTTAATGGTTGTAGGGTATGCTTTTCCAATTGCTAAGTGGCAACTTGCATTTTCATCGAACAAGGTGTTGTAAAATAAAACGTTGCTTTTTGCAATAGGTGAATTTTTGCCAATTAGAGCAACTTCGCCAAGTCTTTTCGTGCCACTATCTGTGTTTATAAGTCCCTTAAGTGCATCATAGCCTTTTTTTGCAGAATAGTCTACAATTTTTCCATTCTTAAAAGTAATAGAAAACTCATCTATGATTTGACCATTTGAGCAAAGTGGCATTGCACTTTTGAGTGTGCCATCAACCTTTTCTCTATGTGGGGCAGTAAAAATTTCTTCGGTTGGCATATTCGCCATAAAGTATACGCCGTCTTTTGCCTTTTCTAAAGCGCTTGTCCAAATATGATTATCGGCAAGCCCCACCATTAAGTCGGTACCGTTACTGCTCTTAAAATGTAAATATTCAAACTCGGCATCGTTTAAGAACTTAGCACGGCTATTAAGCACTGCAATATGTTTTTCCCAAGCAAGCGTTGGGTTATCTTGGTTTAATCTCATAGCATTTTCAATTTGTTCTGATAAAAGTTTAACTGCATCTTTACTATTTGGGAAAACTTTTTTTGCCCACGCCAAAGTTGGCACTGAAACAACGCACCATCTTATTGCGTTTGCCATCATATTATCCGAAAACTTTTTTAATGCCTTTGCTCTTGCCTTTGATACAGCAAACAGTTTTTCTGCAGGAATATTCTTAAAGGCTTCTGGGTCGTCAGCACTAACTGCCACATAGCAAAAGTTTTTTTCAATTAGATAGTTTTTGCTGCCTATAAGCCATTTTGGAAGTTGGCAAAGTTCTTCAGTGCTTGCATAAGTGTAGCCGAGTTTGTCAAGTTCTTGGTCTTGCCATCTAACTCTAACAATGCTTGCGCCTGCCTTATAGCCAGCCTTGGTTAGTGCAATAGCAAAATCTCTTTTTTGGGTAGGGCAAGAAATTTCTAAGCCTTGTCCTTTTTGTAAGTTTACGCCCACTTTTATTATAAGTTCGGCATAGTCGTTTAGCATTTTGCCTTTTATCATATAACCACCTTGAAATAAGTATTTTTCTTATTTTAACTCAGTGATATTGCTTAAGTCAAGCGTATCAAAAACAAAAAATGTAATTTACTTTTAACTATTAAAAAATATAAAAAATTACATAAAACAACAAAAAGTATGGCAATATTTATTTAAATTTTATATATATATTGACATTTAATTATATTTGTAATATAATTTATATTGATATTTTATGCGATTTGATATTAAAAATAAATTTTTGGTTTTATAAAGGTAGGGGTAATTTGTAATTTATGGCTAGTTCTTTAGATGTTAAAAAACTCAATAATAAACAACTTGAAGAACTTGCAAGTGATATAAGAGAGCAAATTGTTCAAACGGTTAGCAAAAATGGTGGGCATTTATCTGCAAACTTAGGCATGGTGGATGCTACCATTGCACTTCATAAAGTGTTTGACTTTTCTAAAGATAGGTTAATTTTTGATGTTGGGCATCAATGCTATACCCACAAGATTTTGTCAGGAAGAAGTGATGACTTTGGTACTATTAGATTAGATGATGGATTGTCTGGTTTCCCTGATATCAACGAAAGTGGCTATGATGCCTTTTCAGTGGGGCATGCTGGAACTTCTATATCTGCAGGGTTAGGTTACTGTACGGCTCGTGATAAACTAAATGAAGATTATTCTGTGGTTTGTGTAGTTGGTGATGGCTCGTTTGCAAACGGACTAAACCTAGAAGCGCTACTTGCATCTCCTATCAAGCCTAAAAATTTTATCGTTATTCTAAACGATAACGGTATGTCAATTTCAAAAAACAAAAATGGTTTTTATAGCATGCTCTCAAAAAGCACCACAAAGCGTGGGTACGTGGGCAGTAAAAAACTTATTAGAAGAATATTTGGCAATTCTTTTATTACTAGTGGTTTGGCAAGATTTAAAGACTTTATTAAAAGGGTTATAAATAAAAGCAATTATTTTGAGTCGTTTGGGTTTAAGTACGTTGGCGTTGTTGATGGAAACGACATAAAAGATATGGTAACTATCTTAGAGCGAGTTAAATTCGTTGCCAAAGAAAAGGCTGTGCTTCTTCATATCAAAACCAAAAAGGGTAAAGGTTTAAAACAAGCAGAAGAGCGTGCCGATGCTTATCACGGAGTTGGCGTAGATTTCAAATTGGATAACGGCAACTTTTCTATAGCCCTTGGCGAAAAACTTAATAGCCTTATTGAAAAGGACAATAAGATTGTCGCCATAACGTCAGGTATGGCCGATGGAACGGGGCTTAGCCTTGTTGAAGAAAAAAATCCTAAAAACTTTATTGATGTTGGTATTGCTGAAGAATATGCCACAACTCTTGCATCTGGTATGGCTATGGGCGGACTTAAGCCTGTCGTATGTATATACTCAACGTTTTTGCAAAGGGCATACGACCAAATTTTGCACGACGTGTGTATTCAAAACTTGCCTGTAGTGTTTTGTATAGATAGGGCAGGGCTTGTTGGTCAAGATGGAAAAACGCATCAGGGTGTGTTTGATATAAGTTACCTTTCACATTTGCCAAATATGAAGGTTTTAGCACCAAACACTGTAGAAGAACTTGGTGATTTTATCGAATATGCACTATCTCTAAATTCACCTGTTGCAATAAGATATCCTAAAAACACAAAAATACAGCAAGATTTTATAAAGATTAGTGAAAATACACTTTGGTCTATAATAAAGCATGGCGACAAAGTTAATATATTAGCAGTTGGCCCTAATATGCTTAATCTAGCAAAAGAGTGCGCCGATAGTTATGACGGCGTTGGCGTAATATCGGTTAGGTCAATTAAGCCTATGTGCGAAAAGACCTTAGAAAATATAAAAGACACAGCCATTATAGTGCTTGAAGAAAATAGCATAATTGGTGGGTTTGGCAGTATTGTTAGCACTTATTATGCAAACAAAGGTCAAAAGGCAAAACTAAGCATTATGGGCATAAAAGATAAATTTATCACGCACGGAACTATAGATACTCAAATGAAGGATAATGATTTATCAAAAGAAAGTTTAGAAAAAGAGATTTCAAAATTTTTAAATTAGTTGGGGGAAGAAAATGAACAAGTATCTAAAATCAATAGTTTATATTTTATTAGACGTCTTGATGGTGGCGCTTTCGTATTATTTGATGATGAGAGTTTTGACAAGTAATATAAAGTTTGCGCTTGAAGACACGCTTATGTTCTTACTAATAGGTATGGGCTTTGTCGTAATTTTAAACTCAGTTCTTGGGCTATATACGGGAATTTGGGCATTTGCAGGTTTTTGGGAAGCCATAAGACTTGGTTTTGCTGCAATAATGTTTATGTTCTATAATATGTTCGTTTCTACCGTGTGCGAAGAAGTTGGATATTCTTGGGCAATCATATCAACGCTTTTTGCATACATGCTTATCTTTATAACAAGATTTATTCCAAGATTTAAAAATTCACTTAGAAAATATCTCAACAAAAAAGCATCGGCTGACGGCTATAAAAGGGTGTTGCTCGTAGGTGCTGGTAGTACGGGTGCAATTTTAATTAAAGAACTTAGAACTTCAACAAATTCAGACATGGACCCTGTTTGTGCACTTGATGATGATGAAGAAAAGATAAATAGATATGTTAGCGGTGTAAAAGTTGTTGGAACAACTTATGAAATTGAACACTATGCAAAAAAATATGGCGTGCAAGAAATTATCATTGCAATGCCAACTGTCGATAAAAAGATTATAAGTAGAATAGTTAAAGATGCTCAAAAAACAGGGTGTAAAGTTAAAACAATTTCAGGAATTATGCCACAAAATGCTGGCAAAGTTTCGGTTTCGGATATTAAAGAAGTTGGCATTGACGACCTTTTAGGTAGAGAACAAGTAAGGGTAAACCTAGATGATATTTTAGGTTATATCGAAGGAAAAACCGTTCTTGTAACAGGTGGTGGTGGCTCAATAGGTAGTGAACTTTGCAGACAGATTGCAACTCATAATCCAAAATTATTAATCATCGTTGATATTTATGAAAACAACGCTTATGATATCGAACAAGAATTAATTAGAAATCTTCCAAATCTAAACCTACTCGTTTTAATAGCAAGTGTTAGAGACAAAAGAAAAATCAATAGTATTTTTGAACAATATAAACCAGAAATCGTGTTCCATGCAGCAGCACACAAACACGTGCCACTTATGGAAACAAGCCCTAACGAAGCAGTTAAAAACAACGTTATCGGCACCTTAAATGTAACTGAAGCGGCTGGTAAACACGGTGCACAAAGGTTTGTTATGATTAGCACGGATAAGGCTGTAAACCCAACTAATGTCATGGGTGCAACAAAGCGTATTTGTGAAATGATTATACAAGCAATGGATAAAAAATACGACACAGAATATGTGGCAGTTAGGTTTGGCAATGTTTTAGGTTCGAACGGTTCGGTAATTCCACTATTTAAGCGCCAAATAAAAGAGGGTGGACCTGTTACAGTCACCCATAAAGATATTGTTAGATATTTTATGACTATTCCAGAAGCAGTAAGCCTTGTATTGCAAGCAGGTGCTTACGCAAAAGGTGGAGAGATATTCGTTCTTAATATGGGCGAGCCTGTAAGAATTTATGACCTTGCAGAAAACCTTATAAGGCTTTCTGGCTTTGAACCAAATGTTGATATTGACATCAAGGTTATCGGATTAAGACCGGGCGAAAAACTTTATGAAGAACGCCTTATGGAAGAAGAAGGCTTACAAGAGACCGAAAATAAAATGATTTCCATAGGCAAGCCTTTGGAAATCGATAAAGATTTATTCGAAAAAGTTAAACAATTAGGAAAACAAGCAGATGGCGAAGTTGATAATATGAAAGAACTTGTCAGCGAACTTGTTCCTACTTACAAGATTGATTTAAGGAACAAAAGGTAGGATTTTTTATCCATAAAGGTAATGGCTTATCATCTATTGCTTTATTGTTTATTAAGCCAACGATAGTGATAAGTGTTGTCATAAATAATAAAACGATATTAAATTCATTGTTTTCTATTAAGCCATAAAGGGCAAACATAATAAATGCATATAAAGCAAATTTGCCAAGAACAGAATTTTTGTTTAGCAAATATTTCATTCTTTCTAAGTAATAGAAAACGTAGCAAGCAATACCAACTGCACCTGTGCAGGCAAGTATATGGAAAAAGGTTGAATGATAAAAGCCGTTATATTCGAACACGTCTCTGATTGCAACAAGAGCGGCATTACCACCACCTAAGCCTATTCCAAAAATAGGGAATTTTAGGAAAAATTCAATAGACATTTTGTAAGGTAAATTTCTTCCTGTAGAACTAGAAGAAGAAACAAAAAAATCTATAAGCACAGCGCTGTCAAACAGGCATAGATACGCAAGAACTAAAAGTGCACAAGAGATTATAAAATAAAATACGAGTTTAACTAAAGGCAAGTTGTGTTTATAAACGTTTTTATATACAACAAGCATAAG
>JAZOMM010000071.1:0-5941 GCA_045653965.1 Christensenellaceae bacterium
ACATTTATGGGCTTAGTTGGTATGATTGACCCACCAAGACCAGAAGCAAAAGAAGCAGTTGCCGTTTGTAAGAAGGCTGGCATTAAAGCCGTTATGATTACAGGTGACCACGTTTCAACGGCTTCAGCAATCGCAAGAGAACTTGGTATCTTAAACCAAGGCGACTTAGCAATAACAGGTGCAGAACTTGATGAAATGAGCGATGAAGAACTCGACCAAAAGGTTGAACTAATTTCAGTTTATGCGCGTGTTTCACCAGAAAACAAGATTAGAATTGTTAAGGCTTGGCAAAAGAAAGGTCAAGTTGTTTCAATGACAGGTGACGGCGTTAACGATGCTCCAGCACTTAAAGCAGCAGATATCGGTTGTGCTATGGGTATAACAGGTACAGACGTTGCTAAGGGTGCAGCAGATATGACACTAACCGATGATAACTTTGCAACTATCGTTGAAGCAGTTAAAGAAGGCCGTGGCATATTTGAAAACATAAGAAAGGTTGTTGGCTTCTTGCTTTCTACAAACCTTGCAGAAGTTTTAGTAGTATTTATTTCAACAGTTATTTTAGGATATATTGCAGGCTTAGGCAATCCATTTATTCCTATTCAACTTTTATGGATAAACCTTGTTACTGACTCGTTGCCTGCCGTTGCATTAGGCATGGAAGCAGTAGAAAACGACATTATGTATCAAAAACCAAAGGCTAAAAACGAAAGTTTATTTTCACATGGCTTAGGTGTTAAGATAGGACTTAACGGTCTCTTATTAACAATTACTACGCTAACTGGTTATATTTTTGGTGCTATTGCAATGAAATATCCTTCAGGTGCATTAAACCACACTGCAGGTAGCACTATGGCATTTATGGTGCTTGCTATGAGCCAACTTGTTCAAGCACTCAATATGCGTTCATCTCACTCGCTCTTTAAGGTTGGGTTCTTCTCAAACAAGACGATGAACCTTTCACTTTTGGTTTGTACAGCCTTAACAGCATTCGTTCTCTTTGTTCCAGGCGTTGTAAGCGTGTTTGGAATGATGACACTCGAATGGTGGATGTATTTAATCGGTTTGGGACTTTCATTATTACCTATATTCGTGATGGAAATTGCCAAAGCAATCGGATTTATAAAAGTTCATCATCACAAATAAAACAAAATAATATAAAGCCACTATTCGATGAGAATAGTGGCTTCTTTTTTATTAGATAACAAAATAAAATTCTAAATTTATTTACAAACATTTATACCTATGGTATAATTAAAAGGCAAATAATGTATAGTTATCTAAAGTTTATGGCAAAATATTATCAAGGTGTAATATGCTTGACCATAAAACAGATGCTTTGCTTGATATTATAAATTTGCACTGCCAAACGGGTGGATATAAGGTGTTTTTAATAGAAGACTTACTCTCTGCTATGCCTAGTGTTTTTGGGCTTGATGAAATGTCGCTATTAGAGTGCATTGAAGTGCTTAAAAATCACCAATATATCAGCGTTAAATATCAAGACGATATTGAAATTTGCTTAATGCCACTTATCAAAGGCAAGGTGGAAAGCGAAAACAGAATAGACCAAGAGATAGAAAAAATGAAATGCCAAAAACAATATTATTTGGCAGGTTTTTTGGGTAGTTTGGCTGGTGGCGTGATAACTAGTGTTATACTTATAATCATTATGCTTATAGGTGGCAGATAATGCTTTCAAGATTAGAAAACAAGGTTTTAATCAGCCTATTAAGTGTATGCAAAGAAAAGGGTGCAGTATTAATTAGTCCTATCGACCTATTAAAGATTATAGGCACCGAACATTTAACCCTTTCAAAATTAGAAAAAACGCTAAACGATTTAAGCACCGATGGATATTTTGATTTGGTGTATTCGGATAGGCGTGGCGAAAAAGTGTTTTGCATAACCTTGCTCGAAAAGGGAAAAGGTTATGTTAGAAGCGAAAGCCTAGAAAAAAGAAACCTAATTAAAAGGTTTGTTTTAACAATCGGCTTTGCAATATTAAGTTTTATAGTGGGAATTATATTAAAAAAGATATTTTAAGTTATGGAAAGAAAAGAATTTATTTTGCAATCTAAATATCAGCCTACGGGTGACCAACCACAAGCAATAAAACTGCTTACCGAAGGCATAAACGATGGCTTGCGTACGCAAGTCCTTTTGGGCGTTACGGGAAGTGGTAAAACTTTTACCATGGCAAACGTTATCAAAAACATAAACAGGCCAGCCCTTGTGATTGCACATAATAAAACGCTTGCAGCACAACTTTGTAATGAGTTTAGAGAATTCTTTCCACAAAACAGGGTGGAATTTTTCGTTTCGTATTATGACTATTATCAACCAGAAGCATATATTCCATCAACCGATACATATATCGAAAAAGATTTAGCAATAAATGATGAGATAGATAAACTTCGCCACTCTGCAACCTGTTCGCTTGCCGAAAGGAGCGACACAATAGTGGTTGCATCAGTTTCTTGTATTTATGGTTTAGGCGCACCAGAAGAATATTATAGGCTTGCACTTTCCCTTCGCCCTGATGACCAAATATCTAGAGATGAACTTATGCGAAAACTCGTTGCTATTCAATATACAAGAAGAGATGTGGACTTTTCTCGTTCTTCGTTTAGGGTAAGGGGGGATATAATAGATATATTCCCATCATCAAACACCGAAATTGTGGTTAGGGTTGAATTTTTTGGTGATACTATTGACAGAGTGTTAGAAGTTGAGTTTGTTTCTGGAAAGGTTATATCAGAGTTAAAGCACGCCGTTATTTTCCCAGCAAGCCACTATGCTGCATCGCAAGAAAAACTTAACCTTGCAGTTGTTGCTATAGAGCGTGATAGAGATGATGAAGTTGCTTTCTTTAACGAACAAGGCAAGTTAATAGAAGCCCAGCGCCTAAAACAACGCACCGATTACGATATAGAAATGATAAAGGAAATCGGTTTTTGTAAAGGAATAGAAAACTATAGCCGATATTTTGATGGAAGACAAATTGGCGAGCCACCTTTTACTCTATTAGATTATTTTCCAAAAGATTTCGTTGTGTTTATCGATGAATCGCATATGACAATTCCACAAATAAACGCAATGTATAATGGTGACAAGGCAAGAAAAACCAACCTTGTAGAATATGGTTTTAGACTAAAATCGGCATTTGACAACAGACCACTTACATTTAACGAGTTTGATGCTAAGGTTGGGCAAATGATATGCGTTTCAGCAACCCCAGCCAAATATGAACTTCAAGAGGCAGGGCAAGTTGTTGAGCAACTTATTCGACCAACAGGACTTGTTGACCCAGAAATTTTTGTTAGACCAACAAAAAATCAAATTGATGACCTATTGATAGAAATAAACAAGGTAACTTTAGATAAAGGTAGGGTGCTTATCACCACGCTAACCAAAAAAATGGCAGAAAGCCTAACTGAATACCTAAAGGAAAACGGGGTTAGGGTTAGGTATATGCACAGCGATATAGAGACTATGGAAAGAATAGAGGTAGTGTCTGCACTTCGCAGAGGGGAATTTGTTGTGCTTTGTGGTATTAACCTTTTAAGAGAAGGGCTTGATCTTCCAGAAGTTAAACTCGTTGCAATTTTAGATGCCGATAAAGAAGGCTTTTTAAGAAGCGAAACTTCTCTTATTCAAACTATAGGTAGAGCAGCAAGAAACGCCGATGGCAAAGTTATTATGTATGCTGACACCATGACGGGCAGTATGCAAAGGGCGATAGATGAAACTAATAGAAGAAGAAAGGTTCAAAACGATTATAATTTAGAGCATAACATCACGCCAAAAACTATTGTCAAGGCAATAACCAACACTTTGGAAATAACTAAAAAAGTGGATAGAACAAAAGAAGTTAAAAAGCAAGATATTCCTGAAGAGATAGAAAAGTTAAAGGCACTTATGAAGATTGCATCGGCAAATTTAGACTTTGAAAAGTGCATAGAGATAAGGGATACTATTGCTAAACTTAAAATGAAAATGAGAAAGTGATTATGGATTATATAAAAATAAAAGGCGCAAAAGAGAATAATCTAAAAAATATAGACTTAACTATACCAAGGGATAAACTCGTGGTATTTACGGGGCTATCTGGCAGTGGCAAAAGCACGCTTGCTTTTGACACCATTTATGCTGAAGGTCAAAGACGATATGTTGAAAGTTTGTCAAGTTATGCTCGTATGTTCTTAGGGCAAATGGAAAAGCCAGATGTCGAACTTATAGAAGGCTTATCGCCTGCAATTTCAATCGACCAAAAAACAACTTCGCATAACCCACGCCCAACGGTGGGAACAGTAACCGAAATTTACGATTATTTTAGGCTTTTATTTGCAAGAGTTGGCACACCACATTGCCCACAGTGTGGAAAAGAGATTTCTCGTCAAACCATAGACCAAATTGTAGATAAGGTTATGGCACTTCCACAAGGCAGTAAAATTTTGGTTAATGCACCTGTTGTTCGTGGCAAGAAGGGAGAATACACAAAGAATTTTGAAAGTTATAAAAAGAGTGGCTATGCTCGTGTTATGGTCGATGGCATAGTGTATGACCTAAGCGAAGAAATTAAACTCGATAAAAATATAAAACACACCATAAGCGTGGTAATTGATAGACTAGTTGTAAAAGAAGGCATTGAAAAAAGGCTTTTTGATAGTTTAGAAACGGCAATCAAACTTGCAGATGGACTTGTTTCGGTGCAAATCGTCGATGGGGAGAGTTTGCTCTTTTCAACAAAATACGCCTGCCCTGATTGTGGCATTAGCATAGAAGAAATAGAGCCAAGATTGTTTTCTTTTAATAACCCGTATGGTGCTTGCCCAGAGTGTTCGGGTTTAGGCTTTAGAAACGAGATTGACCCAGACCTAGTTGTAAAAGACAAAACAAAGTCGCTTAGAGAGGGTGCAATGACCATTTCCGGTTGGAACTTAGACACTGGCAAAATGGCAAATCTTTATTTTGAAGCACTTGCAAAAAAATACAACTTTAGCCTTGATACACCTGTCAATGACTTGCCACAAGGCGTTTACGATATGTTGCTTTATGGCAATAACGGAGAACTTATAAAGATTGAATATAACACAAGAACTATGAGTGGTTCTTATCAATCTTCGTGGGAAGGTATTATTCCAAACCTTGCAAGAAGGTATAGAGAAACTTCAAGCGACTATACGAAAATGGAAATTGAAAGGTATATGCGAGTTAGTCCTTGTAATACCTGCCACGGAGATAGGCTTAAAAAGGAAGCACTTGCCGTTAAAGTTGGTGGCAAAAATATTGCAGAATTAACCAATATGTCAGTTGTCAATTTATATGACTTTATTGATAAACTTGAGTTTGACCAAACAAAGACATTGATTTCTGCACCTATTATAAAAGAGATTAAAACAAGGCTAAAATTCTTAATAGATGTAGGGCTAAATTATTTAACGCTATCAAGGGGTGCATCAACCCTATCTGGTGGGGAAGCACAACGCATAAGGCTTGCAACCCAAATAGGTAGTGGACTTACAGGCGTTCTTTATATTCTAGATGAACCAAGTATAGGACTTCATCAAAGGGATAACGAAAAACTTATTGCAACCCTTAAAAAACTTAGAGATTTAGGCAACACCTTAATCGTTGTAGAGCACGATGAAGACACTATGCGTTCTGCTGACTATATTGTGGATATAGGTCCAAAAGCAGGGGTGCATGGTGGCGAAGTGGTTGCTACAGGCACAGTCGAAGATATTATAAACGAGCCACGCTCAATTACAGGCGATTACCTTTCTGGCAGAAGAAAGATTGAAGTTCCAAAGAATAGAACCATTCCAGATGGAAGGTGTCTGCAGGTTATCGGTGCAAATCAAAACAACCTAAAAAATATTGACGTATGCTTCCCTGTGGGGCTTTTAACAGCAGTTACAGGTGTTTCTGGAAGTGG
>JAZOMM010000072.1:0-4716 GCA_045653965.1 Christensenellaceae bacterium
TAACATATTTTATTAATTTTTACAAGCAAAATTTGCATTTATTAAAACTATTTATAGTTTTAAATAGGTTTTTCTTCCCAAAAGAAAGATAATGAATATATTTTATTAATTTACACATATTATTTTTGATAAACAAGGGAGAAAAACATATGCAAAAATGCAAAAATTGCAACAAAAAAATTAAAGATGGCACGCTTTTTGGTTGCCAAAATTGTGGCACTAAATTTTGCGAAAAATGTGCCGATAAAACCCTTAAAATTTGCCCTAATTGTTATTCAAATTTAGAACTTTTAGGATAAAAAAATATAAAATTTAACTAAAAAAAACAAATTAAAAAGAGCGACTAAAAAATCGCTCTTTTTATATAAAACTATATATTTTTTAATTTCACAAACTGCTTTTTATTGTTTTAATTCGTCTAAAAGCTTTGTTTCCATAAACCCTAAGCCTTTTAATTGGCACCTGCCAGCCTCTTTGTATGCTTTATTGAAAAAGATATCAACCCCATCTCTTTCTTGCCTTACATTTAACAAATAAGCGAGTTTTGCACGAACATTAGAAGAATTGTTAACATTGTTGATATATTTATCTACTTCGTATAAAATATCGTCTGCACGTTCTTCATCTAGGTCAAAAGTACAAGCATTATAAAGGGCATCGACCAAAAATACTGCATAAATTGATTTTGGCAAGTATTCTTCTAAAGAAACTAGCCTTTCGGTCGTTTTTTTAGCATTTTCATAATCTTTTTTATCCAAATAATACGAATACCTTGCATTTAATAAAAGTGCAAAATTTAGGTCATCTTCGGGTAATTGTGGAAGGTCAAAATACAAACTTTCATCTACTTCTGCCGGTGTTTTACCACTATATAATTCGGCTTGAATTTTAAGTAAATTTATCATTACTTTTGATGTGTCTGTTTTATGATTTATGTGATATAAAACTGCCCCATCGTTAAGCGTGTGAGTTTCGGATGCTGGAAGAAATGTTCCAAAAAAGAAATATGCACCAACGGTTATAAACATTGACCAAATAGAGAATGCCCAAACAGGCAAATATGCCGTTAAAAATAACGAAGGAATTCCTACAATCATTACTACAAATGAAGCAACAATACCACCATTTGTCATTTTCTTAAAGGATTTTTCTATATTTTCACTGCTTGTTGGAATCATCTCGGTAAAACCTGCTTGTTCACCTATCAAACAAAAATTAAATTGAACTTTTTTTCCAACCTTTTGCCACCTAAAAAACAAAACTTGCATACACGAAAAGGCAAACCCGTTTTTCTTGCCTGCAAAAAAATGACCCAATTCGTGGGCAAAAGTACATACAACACCTGCAACAATAGCACCGACTGCAAATCTTAAAATAGCACTGAACATATCGCCACCAAACACATCACTACACAAAGATAATGTATACAAAAGTAAAGCAACAGTTATAACCATTGTAAGACTATAATTAATAATGTTTGTTTTTCTACTCATTTCAAACCCCTTTATAAGACAAATAACCTTCAAGATTATCGTTTTCGCTTATTATTAGATTATCTACGCCAGCAATACATAATATTTGGTAAATAATACTAACGCCCCCTGCAATTACTTCTGCCCTGTCAGGCTGAAGCCCAACTAATTCTCGTTTTTGTTCTACCGACATATCAAGTAGCATATCTCTAAGCGCCAATATTTCTTTCAAATTAAGTTTATACCCTTGAACAAGTTTTGGGTCATAAACAGGCATTTTTAAACTGATTGATGCAAGACTTGTTGCAGTTCCACCTATGCCATAAAAGTTTGCAAATGGAATTTCGCCAAACTCTTTAACAGCACTATTTATAAGTGATAAAATCTTATCTTTATCTTGACCACACTCATTAAAGACCTTTACAGCACCAATATTTATACTATTTGAATAAATAATCTCGCCGTTTTTAATCACCAAAACTTCCGAACTAGCACCACCGACATCGATTATTCCACCATCACCACCACATAAAGCACCCGTTGCTCCAAGTTTTGCTTCAAGCATACCATCAATAACATCGACATCTATGCCTGTTGATATTTTAATCTTATCAACAATTTCTTGCTTGTTTTTAGCCTGTCTAACGGCTGCAGTTGCAAAGATGTATATTTTATCGGCATTTTCATTTTTTGCCTTTTGAACAAAAAAAGAAACGGCAGACACGGTGCGATTAATTGGTTCCACCTGTAAAATCTTATCCGTTCCCATATTTTCGGCAAGTCTTGTTGTTTTAACTTGCTTATATTCAGTAACTTGGCCATCACTCATCATAAGTCTTACTGAGTTAGAGCCAATATCAATAACAGCATATTTCATAATATTATTCGCCATCAAAAGAGTATCTATAACCTAACTTTCTGGCTTCTCTTTCTATCCATTCACGCATCGAACGAGTTTCTATAGTTTGCAAACCTTGTTCAGTTAACATTTCGTACTTTTCGATTTGACTTTCTAGGTATTCTATGCGATTCTTTTTTACCCCTATTGAAATCATTTGATAGACCATTATTGTAACTAGAATAAATAGTAGCAACACTGCCCCCACTGTTGACGCTACTATCACTCTTTTTGCCTTTGTTTCGGTCATTTTTCTTTCCCTTACCTTTTGTAAACTTTCGTATAGTTATATTATAAACTTTTTTTGTAAATTTTGCAAGTATTCTATGAAAACTTTTTAAATACATACTAAGCCCAAAAAGTACCCCAAATAGCATATACACCCTTAGATTAGGAAAGGCATACTTAAAAGAAAAAATAGAAAAAGCAACACCTAATATTGTCATGCAAAATATATCAAAAACTATTTCCACCACTATAATTTTATTAAAGTATTTTATTATCGAAAAAAGCGAAAAAACTACCCCACCTAACGCACCGAACATTACGCAGGCTAAAAATATGTAAAATTGATTTAATGTAACAAACATTTACTTAAATATCCTTTTAACTATAGGCACTTTTTTATGTGAATACTTAATTTCATAAAAGTCACCTTCTGCCGTTAAATTTCCGTTTGCCTTGTTAAACGCTGTTATTTTTATATTGTCCCCTATAACCACAACCTTGCTATCATTTACACTAAGTCTAAGCGATTGTTCGTTAAAACCATCAACCGTTTGCACCCCACAAAACGACAAGTGCCTTCTTGCTTCTAGCACTAACTTTTCTTGGCTTATTAAATTTTGTTCTTGCATAAATTATCTCCTTATTTATATATTTTATGCCTAAAAACATTTATTTAACACAAAAAGAAAAAAGACGGTTTGTCCGTCTTTTTTTCAATAAAACATTTAATTTAATATTAATCAGGCAATTTCATATCACCAAACTTAATTAAACCCTTCTTTCTCATAAATTCACTTATAGCAATATTAAGAATTGCAGGAAGAACAAACATTAAAAGAATAATTCCAACAATACCCAAAGCACCAGAAGTGTTTGTAAATAGGTCTATTACACCAACGAGCCCACTCGTTCCCATACCACCACCAGAAGAACTACACATCAAACCAAAAATAGGAGCAAAAGCACCCAAAATGGCACTAGATATAATCATAGGAAGCATTATTATAGGTTTAACCATAATGTTTGGAATTTGAAGCATACTTGTTCCCAAACCTTGTGCAATTAAGCCACCAAAGCCATTTTCACGATAACTTGCAACTGCAAAACCCACCATATGACAAGCACAACCAACAGTTGCTGCACCACCTGCAATGAGCATTGCTTGTTCGTTACCAGCAGATACCGAACTAGAAACAGCCACCCAAATAGCCGCAGAAGATGTTGGCATTGTTAACAAAATACCCATAACGACAGCGATGAATACGCCCATAGGAACGGGTGCAAAATTAGTTGCAATAGCAATTAAATCACCAAGTTGATTTATAAGCCAAATAAATGGTGCTGCAACAAATATACCAATCAAAGATAAAAGTAAAGTTCCAATAGGAATTAATATTATATCTAGTTTAGTTTTTCCTGCATATAATTCAACTATTTCAACAGTAATCATAGCAAGAACGTAAGCACCAATTGGATTTCCTGGAACTTTTAACACTAATGAAGTAAAAGGTGCTGTAACGGTTGGGAACATTTCAGCCATAAACGAGCCAAAAAGTAATTTATCAGCAAAAGCACCTATCATGCCTGCAACTGCAGCCGAAAATATCAAAAGTTTATTTTTGCCAAGTGCATAGGCAATACCAACACCAATACCTGCACCCATAAGCGATTTAGCAATATTTGCAATATATAATAATGTTTGTCCAATATAATTATTAGTTTGAACAATTTCAGTGGCAATAGTTGCTAATATCGTGCCAGCAATAAGCGTTACAAATAAGCCTTGAGCCATGCCTGAAAACGCTGTTATAAAATAGCGTTTTGGCATTTCTTTTATATATTTTTTAGCCTTTTGACTAAAAGCACATTTTTGAGTTTCTTTTGTCATAATTCTATCTCCGTTAATTTATTTTCTACTTGGTCGCAAGACGTTAAATAATATTTAACCCCATTTTTTACGACTAATTTATCTGCACGAACATTTTTGCCGTGTAAATGCCCATAAATAACACTATCCACGCCATATTCAGCAAAAATTTCGGTAAAAGCACTATCTTCTCTATGAACGTTAAATGGTGGAAAATGAATAAGAGCAATCAACTTATCACCTTCTTGTTT
>JAZOMM010000073.1:0-2202 GCA_045653965.1 Christensenellaceae bacterium
ATTCTTTTTATACATTTTGTTAGGGAAATCAACCCATTTTTTTAAGTCCCTTTTGTTTATTACTTCTTTAATTATAACGCTCATACTTTACCTTTGTATTATAAAAATTCTTTAATTGATTTGCCGTTAATTTTCTTTGATACGATAAGTCCTATTGTTCCCGGGCCACAGTGTGCACATACATTTATTGGAAGTATGCCACTTATGAGTTTGCCTTCGCCAATAATGTTTGAAACTTCTTTTACGATATAATCAACAACTTCTACCTTGCCGTCAAAATTTATTATTGTATAGTCATATTCTTCGGTTGGATATGTATTATAGAAAGTTTCTGCCGATTCAATAAGTTGTTTTCTAACTTGTTTTGTTGTGCCTTCTTTTTGGAGTGCACCGTCAGTTAGTGATATTACAGGTTTAATGCCCAAAACATTGCCAATTAATGCAATCGCTGGAGAAATTCTGCCACCATTTTTGAGTGATGTTAGATTTTCTGGAATAAACACAACTTTATTTACTAGTTTTCTGTTTTCAAGTTCGACTAAAATTTCACTAACAGGTGTGCCTTTTTTAACTTCTTCACTTGCATAAAGCACGCCAGATAGCATTGCTGTTGAAACTGCATAAGAATCGACAACAAATAGTTTGCCAGCAAAATACTCTTTTGCTACATTGTTAAATAATTCGTTCATTGAAGATAATTTGCTTGAAATTGTAAAGTGAATTATTTGGTCGTATCCTTCAGCAAACAATTTTTCAAAGTATTCTATAACTTCGCCTAGTGGTGGCGTTGATGTCTTGATACTCTTTCCTGAACGCATTGCTTTGCATAATGTGTCTTGGTCAATCGTTACGCCATCTAAATATTCCACGCCGTCAACTATAACATTGAGTGGAAACACGCTAAGGTCGTTTTTCTTAAAAACATCATATGTTAATACTGCTGATGTGTCTG
The DNA here is from genome assembly GCA_045653965.1 of Christensenellaceae bacterium. Lineage (GTDB taxonomy): Bacteria > Bacillota > Clostridia > Christensenellales > Borkfalkiaceae > UBA1259. The sequence goes on from JAZOMM010000073.1 coordinate 953, forward strand.
TAGATATCAATACTCTCATTTTCTTTCTCCATTTTCATCTTATTAAATGTTTTTCTTTTGCATTAATTTTCGCTGAGCGAAAAACTTGCTAGGTTATTATTTATTATACTCAAGCCACGATATACATAGTCTTTTTCTTCTTCCGTTAAATTCTCTGTTGCCCTTTTTACTGCTATATCTATCTTGCTTGCGATATCTTTGCCTATTTCTTTGCCTTTTTCTGTTAAGCAAAGTTTGTTTTTATACTTTTTGCTGATAGAGTTTGTGTCAACAAGTCCGTCTTCTGCTAAACTCTTTACCGAACGAGAAATTGCTCCCTTATCTTCTCTACAAAGTTCGCATAGTTCTTTTAGTGTAAGTTTTTCTTGTGCGTACAAATAGTATATGGTTGAAACATGCGGACATTTTAATTTATGCTCTGCCATTATCTCAGTTTTAACCCTTCGAATATTTCGGTTTATCGAAGCAATTAACACAGTAAATAACTTAAATTGTTCTTGCATACACTCCCCCTAATCATTTTTAAGCCTTTAAAGGCTTTTATATTTTTGATTATACCATAGAATTGTTGTTATGTCAACAAACTTTAAAAAATTATATGAAATTAAATATTATATATTTTAGAAATATTGTTTTAATTAAACAACAAAAAAGGACGAAGTTAACCGCTCTTCTCATAGGTATTTAAATATGCAACTTATAAAACTGGACTTTTAACAAGCCGAGTTTTCTCTTGTCCACGCAAAACAAGTTGAATCAAATTTTATTTTATGTTATAATAAACTCACCGATAAATAAGAATTTGTAAGGATAGAAAGTATGATTGTTTTAATAACGGGAGCATCGCACACAGGTAAAACCGTACTTGCTCAAAGGTTGCTCGAAAAATATAAATACCCATATTTCTCAATCGACCATCTTAAAATGGGATTAATTCGTAGTGGCAACACAGAACTTACCCCTATGGATGATAATGAATTAACCGAATACTTGTGGCCAATTGTTTGTGAAATAATAAAAACTGCTATTGAAAACAAGCAGAACTTAATTATTGAAGGTTGCTATATCCCGTTCGATTGGCAAAAGGACTTTGACTCTGAGTATCTTGAAAACATCAAATATTTCTGCCTTGTAATGAGTGAGAAATATATCAAAAACCACTTTGCTGACATAAAGAATTATGCAAATGCCATTGAAAATCGTGTGGATGATGAATGGTGTACAATGCAGAGTATATTTGCAGATAATGC
>JAZOMM010000074.1:0-2361 GCA_045653965.1 Christensenellaceae bacterium
CTGTTAAGGGCACTATGGTTATTCGCCCTTATGGTTATGCTATTTGGGAAAATATCCAAAAAGATATGGATAGAAGATTTAAGGGGGCCGGCTCTAAAAATGCTTACTTCCCACTTCTTATTCCTATGAGTTATTTTACAAAAGAAGCAGAACACGTTGAAGGTTTTGCTCCAGAAGTTGCCGTTGTAACTCATGCTGGTGGCGCTAAACTTGAAGAACCACTTGCTATTCGCCCAACTAGTGAAACTGTTATCGGCACAATGTATGCAAAGTGGATTCAATCTTATAGAGATTTACCTGTGATTATGAACCAATGGTGTAACGTTATGCGTTGGGAAAAAACAACTCGTCCTTTCCTTCGCACGAGTGAATTTTTGTGGCAAGAAGGTCACACCGTGCACGCAACTGAAGAAGAAGCCATGGAAGAAACAATGAAAATGCTTCAGGTTTATAAAGATTTTATGGAACAAACTCTTGCTCTTCCTGTGTTTACAGGCAGAAAAACCGATAAAGAAAAGTTTGCTGGTGCAAACGCAACTTTCGGCTTAGAAGCAATGATGCTCGATGGCAAATCTTTACAATCAGGAACAAGCCACTATCTTGGTCAAAACTTTGCAAAAGCATTTGACATTAAGTTCTTAGATAAAGACGGCAAAGAAAAACACGGCTATACAACTTCTTGGGGAACTTCAACTCGTATGATAGGTGCTATCATTATGGCACACGGCGACCAAAGGGGCTTAGTGCTTCCACCAAAGGTTGCTCCTATCCAAGTTATTATCGTTCCTATCGCAACTCATAAGGGTGGCGTTATCGAAAAAGCAAAAGAACTTGAAAGTGCACTACTTAAGGCTGGTATTAGAGCCGAAGTTGACACTCGTGATATGAGCCCAGGTTGGAAGTTTAACGAGTGGGAAATGAAGGGCGTTCCTGTACGTATTGAAATTGGTCCAAGAGATATCGAAAACAATCAAGTTATGGTTGCAAGGCGTGATAACTTTGAAAAGAACGCTATGTCATTAGATAACATTGGCGAAGAAATCGCAAAACTTTTAGAAGTTGTTCAAAAGGATATGTTCATCAAATCAAAAGCAAACAGAGACAAAAAGGTTGTTGAAGCAGACAGCCTAGATGGAATTTTGGCTGGCGTTGAAAACAAAAACTTTGTTAAGGCTGGCTGGTGTGGTTGTAGAGAGTGCGAAGACAAGGTTAAAGAATATGCTTCTGCAACGGCAAGGGTTATGTGCGATGAAGAAGGCGTGCCTGAAACTTGCGCTATTTGTGGAAAAAAGGCAGAGCATAAAGTTATTTTCGCTCGTGCATACTAAAATTTTAGAAAAAGTATAATAATATATCGGTAAAGTTTATTGAAAAGTATTTTTGGGGAAGGAGTTTTTAATGACAACAACTTTTAATGCTATCGTTGGCACAAGTAAATTTAATACTATTTCTGTTCAAGATTGGCATATTTGGTCTGGACTTGGCATAGCGCTTGCTATTTATTTAGCGCTTTATGTATTGCGTTCGATAGGGCTATATGTGCTTGCAAAAAAACAAGGGGTAAGAAAGGCGTTTCTTGCTTGGATTCCGGGCGTATGGATGTTTATTGCTTGCAAATTGGTGGGAAATGCAAGGTTTTTTAGTCAACCAATGCAAAATCTTGCTCTTCTTATGTGCATTGCCTTTTCTATCGCTGAATTTTTGACATTTGCGTATTCTTTCTTAACTTATTTTCCTTTAATAGAATACGCTGTGATAAGAGGCGAAACCATTTATATCGGTACAAGCGCTCAAGCAGGCAGTTCGTTAATTAGTTATATGGGAACAGGCTTTTTTGTGGAAAAACAAATTTATCCATTTGGAATGTCTGCACGAACATTATATCAAATATTAGATATCATATATTATGTTTCATCAATTTTTGATTTGGCTAGTATATTTATAACCGTTTCAGTTTATTTTGCTTTATTTAGAAAGTTCTGGCCACAACACTATATGCTTGCGTCACTTCTTTCAATTTTCTTTGGGCTTTTCCCAATATTCGTATTCGTTATAAGGAACAAGCAACCTATTGACTATAATCAATATTTGCGTGCAAGATATGGTGCATATAGAAACCCTTATGGAAATCCTTACGGCAACCCATATAGTGGTGGATATGGCAACCCTTATGGCACACAAGGTGGTGCTAGTGCACCAAAAGAGCCAGAATCTCCGTTTGAAGATTTTGAAGATAAGAAAAATAAAAAACCAAGAGACCCTTTTGAAGAGTTCGATGATAAAAAAGCAAAAAACAAAGACCCTTTTGACGAGTTTGATAATTAGAACTTGTTAAAAGAAAAGATAAAAATTATAAAAGCA
>JAZOMM010000075.1:0-4331 GCA_045653965.1 Christensenellaceae bacterium
AAAAACGGAGCAAACGAAACAAAAGGCAAGGTAAAAGGCTTTTGGAAAAAATTCGGCATTTTTATGCTTGCACTATTTATTGCAGTTATCACAGTTTTCGTATTAAATTTGAATAGATAATCATATATAAGGAAAAACATATGGACAAGAAAGTTATTTTAGCAGACAATATTTTACTTCCAAACACTAGCGATATGACGGCGTGGGCATGTATTGCTTGTGACCAATTTACAAGCGAGCCTGAATATTGGCAAACCTTATCAAATCAAGTTAACGGCAAAAAAAGCACACTTAACTTAACGCTTCCAGAAATTTATCTTGAAGATAATCCAGATGCAAGAATTGAAAAAATCAATCAGAACATCAAAGATTATCTTGCAGATGGAACATTTAAAAAACTTGAAAAAGGTTTTATTCTAACTATTAGAAAAACACCTTTTGTTGAAAGAAGAATAGGGCTTATGACGGCGATTGACCTAGAAGAGTATGAATATTCTCAAAAAAGCGATGCTCTTATTCGTGCAACCGAAGGCACTATAGAAGAAAGAATTCCGCCACGCCTTAAGATTAGAAAAAATGCAGACGTAGAATTCCCACACGTAATGGTGCTCTTTGATGATGAAAACAGGGAAATTACCGAAGACCTTTATAAAAATCGTGATAAATACAAAAAAGTATATGACTTTAGCCTTAATATGAAAGGTGGCGAAATCGAAGGCTATTTTATCGATGATTATCAAACGGTAATCGACAAGTTCTATAAACTTTTAGATAGTGATAGACTTGTTAAAAAATATTCAAGGGAAGACAAGTTCTTATTTGCAGTAGGCGATGGAAACCACTCTCTTGCAACTGCAAAAACACATTGGAACAATGTTAAAAAGTCACTTCCTGAAAGCGAGTGGAGTGGTCACCCAGCAAGATATGCACTTGTTGAAATTGTAAACGTTTATGATGAAGGTATTTATTTTGAACCTATCCATAGATATGTATATGGCGTTGATAAGGACAAGTTCTTAAAAGGTATAGACAATGTTGATGGTGGAAAAATGCGTGTATTTGATGGGCAAAACACCACTTCAAAACAAGGCACAAACGACTTGCCAACAGGTATTCGCTCGGTTGATAAATATATCAAAGAATACATCGACCAAAATGGTGGATATGTTGACTATGTTCACGGCGATGAAAACTTAACAAAATTAGTAAGCTCAAGAAATGATGCTGTGGGCATCTTCTTTGAAAAACTTGATAAAGGTGACTTGTTTAGGTATGTTTCAAAGAATGGTGCGTTCCCACGCAAAACATTTTCAATGGGCGAAGGTATAGAAAAAAGATATTATTTAGAAGGTAGAAGGATAACAAAATGATAAAAGTATGTAAATTTGGTGGCACATCAATGGCAGATGCCAAGGCCATGACACAAGCAAAAAAGATTATAGAAAGCGACTCTTCAAGGCGTTTCGTGGTTGTTTCAGCACCAGGAAAGAGATTTAAAGATGATATAAAAATCACAGACATGCTCTATAGATGCAATAAAGAAGTTTTAGAGTGTGGCAGTTGTGAAAATAGTTTTAGTTTAATTCGTGCAAGATTTATAGAAATTGTAAAAGATTTAGGTATTGACCTAGAAATTGAAGAAATCTTAAACGAAACTCAAGAAGCAATCGAGCAAAAAAAGAGTGCAGACTTTGCTGCATCTAGGGGTGAATATTTAAGTGCAAGAATATTTGCTGCATTTTTGGGAGTTGAATTCGTTGATTGTGCTGAAATGGTTAGATTTGACAGGCACGGAAGATTAAACGATGACTATACAGACGACAAAGTTGCAAGCAGACTTGCAAATGTAGAAAGAGCAGTTATTCCAGGTTTTTATGGCAAAAACTTCCAAGGCGAAATCAAAACATTTAGCCGTGGTGGAAGCGATATCACAGGCTCAATCATTGCTCGTGGCGTAAAGGCTGATTTATACGAAAACTGGACAGATGTAAGTGGATTTTTGGTGTGCGACCCAAGAATTGTTCCAGAAGCAAAGGCAATTAAGCAAATTACATATAAAGAAGTTAGAGAACTTTCATACATGGGTGCGTCAGTTCTTCATGCAGAAGCAATCACACCTGTAATGAAAAGGCGTATTCCTATCAACATTAAAAACACGTTTAAGCCAGAAGATAAGGGCACGATGATTGTTCCAAACGACCAATATAAACAAGAAGAAAACCAAAGCGTTATAACAGGTATTGCAGGTAAAAAGAACTTTACAGTTCTTCTCATTGAAAAATCAATGATGAATGCAGAAGTTGGTTTTATAAGAAAGGTTTTATCAGTTGTAGAACATTATGGCGTATGTATAGAACACTTACCATCAGGCATTGATACCCTTTCAGTTGTATTAGAAAGCGAACAATTAAAGAACGGCGTTTTAACAGAAATGGTAAATGAAATTAGAGAAAATGTTAACCCAGACTATGTTCATGTAATCGAAAACATATCTTTAATTGCAACCGTTGGTCACGGCATGGCAATGCGTTCTGGCACGGCAGCAACCTTATTTAACGCACTCGCTAAGGAAAATATCAACATAAAAATGATTGACCAAGGCTCAAGCGAACTTAACATCATTATCGGCGTAAGCAATAGCGATTATGAAAAGTGCATAAGTGCAATTTATAAGGCATTTATTTAATTAAAAACAAAAAAAATAAATAGCAAGGAAATGCAAATTTTCTTGCTATTTTTTTATAATTTTTTATAATAAAAATACTATAAAAAATCAAGTCTTTTTGTGCAAAAAGAATGGTAAATTTTATAAACACATTTAATAAAAAAAGTGTATAATAAAAATGTAAAAAATTAAAAATATTTGTTAAATTTTTTCATCGAGAAAGCATACGATAACAAGTGGGAGGTTGAACATGGATTACTTGAAAGAATCACTTAAAATGCATGCCGAATGGAAGGGTAAAATTGGAGTTGTAAATAAGGTTAAGATAGAAAATAAAGAAGATCTATCATTAGCATACACGCCGGGCGTTGCATCATCATGCTTAGAAATAAACAAAGACTATTCAAAGTCGTTTGAACTAACGGGCAGGGGCAACTTAGTTGCAGTTATCACAGATGGCACGGCAGTTTTAGGGCTTGGTGACATCGGTCCAGAAGCAGGCATGCCTGTTATGGAAGGCAAATGTGCACTTTTTAAGGCATTTGGTGGCGTTGATGCAATTCCTATATGCGTTAGAAGTAAAGATGTTTCAGAGATAGTTCAAACTGTAAAACTCATTGCAGGCAGTTTTGGTGGCGTGAACTTAGAAGACATTTCAGCACCACGCTGTTTTGAGATTGAAAAAAGACTTAAAGAAGACCCAGAAGTAGATATTCCTATCTTCCACGATGACCAACACGGCACGGCAATAGTATGTGTTTCAGCGTGCATAAACGCATTAAAGATAGTTAAAAAAAGATGGGAAGATGTAAGTATAGTATTTAGTGGGGCAGGTGCAGCAGGAGAAGCCATTGCAAAACTCATGATAACAATGGGCGCAAAAGATGTTGTGATGTGCGATAGACACGGCATAATATATAAAGGCAGACAAATCGGCATGAATCCTGCAAAAGAAGAGATTGCAAACTTTACAAACAAACTAAACAAAAAAGGCAGTCTCGCGCAAGCGCTTGTAGGTGCAGACATCTTTGTTGGGGTAAGTTCTCCAGGGCTATTGACAAAAGAAATGGTTGCATCAATGAATAAGGGCGCAATAGTTCTTCCAATGGCAAATCCAACTCCAGAAATCATGCCAGAAGAGGCAAAAGAGGCAGGCGCAGCAATCGTTGGAACAGGCAGAAGCGACTTCCCAAACCAAATCAACAACGTGCTAGCATTCCCAGGTATTTTCCGTGGTGCACTTGATTGTAGGGCAACAGACATTAACGAAGAAATGAAGGTTGCAGCAGCAAATGCCATAGCATCGCTTGTTAGTGATGAAGAACTCAACCCAGACTATATAATTCCATCTCCATTTGATAAAAGGGTTGCTCCAGCCGTTGCAGAAGCAGTAAAAAAGGCTGCAAAAGAAACGGGCGTGAATAGAATATAATCTTTTAGATAAAAGGCAAAAATCAAATTTGGTTTTTGCTTTTTTTGTGCTAAAATTTTCAAAAAGATATATACATTGTGGGATATGTATGTTATAATAAAAAAGCAATAGATAAAAAGGAGAAAACCAAATGTTAAATTTTAATTTTCACACGCCAACAGCCGTATATTTTGGCAAGGACACACACCTTCAAGTTGGCAAAATTATAAGCGAATATGGTTATAACAAAATAAT
>JAZOMM010000076.1:0-4218 GCA_045653965.1 Christensenellaceae bacterium
TATAGATAATTCTTCATCGATATAAAGGTCAATAACCCTTTGGTCAACACCTTCATAATGACCACAAAGAAAAAGCAAATGCTCTTTCTTTGCGTATTCTAACACTATTTTTTGATTAAAAGTTCTGCCCCTTGGTGATAAAAAAATACGCCTTGCAGTATGCTCAGGGTCAACGGCTTCTATTGCACTTGCTATAGGCTGAGCCATCATAACCATGCCTGCCCCACCACCAAACGGCGTGTCATCGCACTTGTTGTGTTTATCGAGCGTGTAATCTCTAATATCAACGATATTTATATCAAGTTTTCCACCATCAACTGCCCTACCTATAATGCTTGTTTTAAGTGGCGAAAACATCTCTGGAAATAGCGTTAAAATATCAATTTTCATAGCAAGAAACCTCGCTTAAACGCTTGTCCAAAACTATAAATTGCTTTTTCTCGATATCTACCTTTTCAACTAGGTCTTTTAAGAAAGGAAATCTTAAAATTCTGCCATCATTGCACTTAACGGTGATAACGTCCGTGCGAGAAGAAAATATGTCTATAATCTTGCCAATAACCCCTTGTGCTTTGGTCATAACATCACAGCCGATTAGGTCAACGACAAAATATCTGCCTTCTTCTAAGGCGATTGCATCTTCTCTTTTTACATGCAAAAACTTACCACGGAAAGTTTCAGCGGTATCCCTATCATTAACGCCAAAAAGGTCTATAAATACAGTTTGTCCACTGATAATAGTGCCTGTAACCTTATGCACTTTTTGGTCGATTATTATCTCTTTTAAATTTTTATAACGATTTACATCATCGGTTAAGGGTTGAACTTTTAGTTGCCCTTTAATTCCTTGTGGCTTTAAAACTAAGCCTATTTTTAATGTGTCTTGCATTTTTTCTTTTGATAGAAAAACGGGGAAATTATTCCTTTTCCCCGCGTTCTACGATTTCAATATTATATTTTAGGTTTTCTTTTTGCGAGCCAACACGCACTAAAGTACGGAGCGCTTTAGCAATCTTGCCTTGGCGACCGATAACCTTTCCCATATCGCTTGCATCAAGTGTAATCGTTACGTTTACATTTTTACCATCATTAACTATATCATAGTCAATTTCGTCTGGTTTTTCTGCAAAACGATTAACCACATACTTTATAAGTTCTATCATAATAACACCTTATAATGCTATTATTACTTAGAAGACTTACGAACCTTCGTCTTTGCTGGCGAAAGTTTGTCTGACTTTGGAATAATACCCTTGTTTACAAGTATATTCTTAACAGTTTCTGTTGGTTGAACGCCCTTAGAAAGCCAATCTTTTGCCTTTGCTTCATCGATAACGATTTCTGCTGGTTGTGCGATTGGATTATAGTGACCTACTTTGTCAATATATGCTCCATCACGTGCGTTTCTGCTGTCTGTAATTACGATACGGTAGAAAGGTGATTTTTTGTCTCCCATTCTTGTTAATCTCATTTTTACTGCCATTGTTCTTTTCTCCTTGTTTTGTTATTTATTAAAATTTAAACATTTTATTATTTTTCATTTGTTTCATCATCACTTTCGTTTGTTCAAACTGCTTTAAGAGTTTGTTCACTTCTTGTACGCTTGTGCCACTGCCCTTTGCTATTCTGGTTTTGCGTGATGAGTTTATTATTTGTGGGTTTTCTCGTTCATACATGGTCATTGACTGAATTATTGCCTTTGTTCTTGCAATCTTGCTTTCATCAATGTCATTTTCGTTAATTTTGAATTTGTTACCCATACCTGGTAGCATTGCGATTATGTCTTTTATGCCACCCATCTTTTTCATTGCTTCAAACTGCATTAAGTAGTCGTCTAATGTAAAAGAATTCTTCCTAAATTTTTCTTCTAATTTCCTTGCTTGTTCTTCTGTTACGGCTTCTTGTGCCTTTTCAATTAAAGAAAGCACATCTCCCATCCCGAGAATTCGGTTTGCCATTCTGTCTGGATAGAAAGGCTCTAAATCGCCGAGTTTTTCGCCCACAGAACAGAACTTTATAGGCTTGCCTGTAACGGCTTTCATCGATAGTGTTGCACCACCCCTTGTGTCGCCATCAAGTTTGGTTAGCACTAACCCTGTAACTTCTAATCTTTTATTAAAGGTATCTGCCACTTCGACTGCAACTTGACCTGTCATAGAGTCAACGACAAGTAAAATTTCGCTTGGGTTAACTTTTTCTTTGATTTCTTCAAGTTCCTTCATCAAATCTTCATCGATTTGAAGACGGCCTGCCGTATCGATAATAACGGTGTCAAAACCAAAAGATTTAGCGTGTTTAACGCCTTCTACGGCTATTTTAACAGGATTACCTTGCCCCTTTTCAAAAACAGTGCAACCTGCCTTTTCGCCCACAACTTTTAACTGATTTATCGCTGCTGGACGATATACGTCACACGCAACTAAAAGTGGCTTTTTGCCTTGTTTTTTAAGCATTAAACCAAGTTTACCAACGAGCGTTGTTTTACCAGCACCTTGCAACCCTGCCATCATAATAACCGTTGGTGGATTGCTATCCACCATAAGTTTGCTGTTAGCACTGCCCATAAGGTCGATGAGTTCTTCGTTAACAATTTTTATAACTTGTTGGGTTGGACTTAAACTCTTTAGAATTTCTTGCCCAACAGCACGCTCGCTAACCCTAGCGACAAAAGACTTAACAACCGATATGTTTACATCGGCTTCTAAAAGCGCAATCCTAACTTCACGCATTGCAGTCTTAATTTCAAGTTCGGTAAGTCTGCCGTGCTTTGTAAGTTTGCTAAATATATGATTAAGTTTTTCGCTAAGTCCCGAAAAAAGTGCCATTATTTACCTACAATTTCTAAAATTTGTTGTGCTAGATTATCATCATACGCCTTTACGCTGTTAGATATGTTAGCAAGTTTTTGGTTTTTTGCATAAAGCCCTAAAACTTTTTCATATTCATCAAGTTTTGCCTTAACCGTTTTTACGACTGCATAAACGCTTTGGCGTGTGTTTCCGTCCGGCTCTGCTATCTCTGCAAGTGACAAATCTAAGCAGTAGTGACAAGAAAATATCTCACGCTGTCTTTCGGTAAGCAGTCCTTGATATAATTCAAAAAGTTCTGTGTATCTTAAATCTTTTTCCATAAAAAAACCAAAGGTGTAAAACATTTTTGCTTTACACCTTGATATTATATAGTTCTATTTGTTCTTTGTCAAGCATTTTTACTTGACATTTAAATATTTTTCGTAAATTAATACTTGTTTACGATTTCAAGCATTTTATCGTATAATTTTTCCATATCTTCGATGAGTTTGAATTGTGTTCTTGCTCTATCTAAGTTATGATTTTCTCTCTTGATATGGAAGTAAACGTCGCCGTCTAAGTGGTCTGTTAAAAATCTCATACCACATTCATAAGTCATTAAGATTGCACCGAAAGCAAGGTTTTCTTTTTCGATTTTAGTGATGCTGTCGCCAAGTGCTGAGCAATAGCCTTTAACATATTGTTCAAACAAGTTGATATCAAAGTTTACCTTAGATAAGTCTTGTTCATCTTCAGCAGCAGGGTTACAGCCAAATCTAATGCTATCGCCAAAGTCATAGCAAATGCTACCTGGCATAATTGTATCAAGGTCGATAACGGCAACAGGTTCGCCTGTTTTGTTGTCAAGCATAACGTTGTTGAGTTTTGTATCGTTATGAGTAACCTTTGTTGGCATTTCGCCACTTGCTAATAGGTCAACAATTCTAGAGCAGTAATCTTTTCTATCTAAAACAAATTTAATTTCCTTTTCAACGTCTTTTGCTCTGCCTGACTTATTAAGTTCTAAAGCCTTCTTAAAGTTTTCAAGTCTAACAACTGTGTTATGGAAGTTAGGCAAAACTTCATATAATTGAGTTGCATCAAACTCTGCAAGAAGGTTTGCAAAGTTGCCAAAAGCAACTGCACTTTGATAAAAATGTTCTGGTTTTTCAACAACTTGATAAGCGATAGCAACTGTTATAAATTTATACACTCTAAAATATGCATCACAGCACTTGCAGTGGTGATATGCCTTGCCTTCGTTAGTGTAAACAAGTGATAAACTTTCTCTATCTGGGTTGCCACCACGAGCAATTATCTTTTGTCTATTAAACTCTGTAACGAGTTTGATGTTGTTCATAAGTCCTTCAACATTTGTAAACAACTTACTGTTTATTTTTTGCAAAATATAGTTAACCTTTTCGCCGTC
>JAZOMM010000077.1:0-5720 GCA_045653965.1 Christensenellaceae bacterium
TCAGTTGTTCTTATAAACTTATCATAAGAAACACCCACCAAGTCCCAAATTTGTTTAATTTCATCTGCAACGCCGTCAACAAATGCTTTTGGCGACATATTTGCATTTTTTGCTTTTTCTTCTATCTTTTGACCGTGCTCATCGGTGCCTGTTTGAAAAAGCACTTCATAGCCTTGATAACGCTTAAAGCGTGCCAAGCAGTCTGTTAAAATTGCTTCATAAGTGTTGCCTATATGAGGCTTGCCTGATGTATATGCAATGGCTGTTGTTATATAGTATTTTTGGTTCATATTCTTTACTCCTTTAACCCAAATGATTGGTTATTTAGTATTTTATACTACTCATAATATTTTAACATATTTTTTGCACATATTCAACCATTATTTAGCATAAAGTTTACTATGAATGTAATTTTTGGCACACTTTTAATTTTATCCACTATAATTTTAATGTTTTCAAGCCCTGAAACGCTTCTTAGTGCTATGCTTAGTGGTGGCGAAAAGGCACTTTCATTAACCACAAAAATGGTGGTTATTTATGCCGTTTGGCTTGGCGTTTTTGCTCTTTTAGAGCAAAGTGGACTTGCTAATAAATTTGCCAAAGCGCTTAAGCCCTTTAATAATAAACTTTTTGGCAACCTTCCTGACACGGCAAATAACTTTATGTCCTTAAACATCTCTGCAAATATTTTAGGCATGAGTGGTGCAACAACACCTATGGGCATTAAGTCTATTCAAGAACTTGAAAAACACTCGGGCACTGAGTATGCAATCGCTATGTTTTTTGTTATAAACGCAACAAGTGTTCAACTTATTCCTTCTTCTGTTTTAGCACTTAGAACTTCGCTTGGCTCTACTTCCCCTTCAAGCATAATTTTACCAACAATTTTAGCCACACTTATATCGACAATAATAGGCGTTGTTTTAGTTAAAATTTTTATTAAAAAAGGTGCAAAATGAAATATTTTATACCTGTTTTATTCTTGATAATTTTTGTTATTTCTATATTTAAAAAGGTCAAGCCTTACGATGCTTTTACTTCTGGCGCTAAGTCTGCAATCCCCTTTGCAATGAGCATTTTTCCATATCTTGTTAGCATTTTTGTTTTGACCGAACTATTTGAAGTGAGCGGTCTTTCTAATGCCGTTACCAAACTAATTTCGCCATTATTTAACCTTTTAGGAATACCAAGTGAACTGACAAAACTAGTTTTAATTAAGCCTTTTTCTGGAAATGGTGCGCTTGCAATTTTAACCGAAATTTATCAAACTTATGGCGTTGATAGTTATTTATCTAGGTGTGCTTCGGTTATTTATGGAAGCAGTGAAACGGTTTTTTACGTGGCTGCCGTTTACTTTGCAGGTGCTAAAACTAAAAATCTTACAAAGCCTATTCTCATATCCCTTTTTGCATCGTTTTGTTCGTGTGTGTTTGCTTGTTTTATCTGTTTAGTTTTATAAAAAATCATACAAAAAAATCGCTAGTTAATGACTAGCGATTTTTCTTTTTATTTTTATTAAAAATTAAATTCTTTTTGAATTGTTTTCTTCAACAAGTTCAGCGATTACTTGGTCTAGGTTCTTAGCACCTAAATCGCCTGCTTTTCTTGACCTAACTGAAACAAGTCCTTCTTCTTTTTCCTTATCGCCAACGATAAACATATAAGGAACTTTTTCAAGTTGTGCTTCTCTGATTTTATAACCGATTTTTTCGCTTCTTGTATCAACTTCTGCCCTAATTCCTGCCATAAGAAGTTTATCAACAATCTCTTTAGCATAGTCAGCAGTTCTATCAGTTAAACTCATAACCTTTACTTGAACAGGACAAATCCAAAATGGGAATGCACCTGCATATTTTTCAATGAGCATTGCAAGTGTTCTTTCATAACAACCGATTGAACTTCTGTGGATAACAAATGGATATTGTTTTGTGCCGTTTTCATCAACATAAGTCATATCAAAACTGTGTGCTGCTGCAAAGTCGAGTTGAATTGTGATGATTGTATCTTCTTTGCCATAAACGTTCTTTGCTTGAACGTCAAGTTTTGGCCCGTAAAAGGCTGCTTCATCATCGGCTTCAACATAATCGATGCCGATATTATCTAAAATCTTTTTCATAAGGCTTTCAGTTTCGTTCCAAGCCTTATCGTTATCGATATATTTGCTCTTGTTTGAAACGCCACGCTTACTGAAACGGAAAGAAACATCTTCTCTCATTCCTAGGCAATCTAAGAAATAATAACTAAGTTCTAAACAACGCTTAAATTCTTCTTCGATTTGTTCTGGTGTACAAACGATGTGTCCATCAGAAAGTGTGAATTGGCGAACTCTTATTAATCCGTGCATTTCGCCACTTGCTTCTTTTCTAAAGAGCGTTGCAGTTTCGCTATATCTACATGGAAGGTCTCTATAACTCTTTAAGCCATTTTTATAGATTTGGTATTGGAAAGGACAAGTCATTGGTCTAAGTGCCATTGCTTCTTGAGAGTTCTCATCACCGATAACAAACATCTTATCTCTATAGTGGTCCCAGTGACCTGAAATTTTATATAAGTCACTTTTTGCCATGTATGGAGTTTTTGTTATCATAAAGCCACGCTTTTCTTCTTCATCTTCTACAAAACGAGTTAAAATTTGAAGAATTTTTGCTCCTTTTGGCGCTAAAATTGGAAGACCTTGACCGATTACATCTTCTGTTAAGAAAATGCCAAGTTCTCTGCCAAGTTTGTTGTGGTCACGCTTTTTGGCTTCTTCTAATGCTAATAAATGTTCTTCAAGTTCGCTCTTTTTAGCAAATGCTGTGCCATAAATTCTAGTAAGCATCTTGTTCTTTTCATCGCCACGCCAATAAGCACCTGTTACCGATGTTAGTTTAAATGCCTTAACCTTGCCTGTCGATGGAAGGTGTGGGCCACGACAAAGGTCCATAAAATCGCCTTGCTTATAGCATGATATAGTGCTTCCTGCTGGAAGATCGTTAATAAGTTCAACTTTATAAGGCTCTGAAAAGTCTTTAAATAATTTAAGCGCTTCTTTCTTTGTGTAAACAAATCTTTCAATTGGGAAATCGCCTTTGATAATTTCCTTCATTTCATTTTCAATCTTTTGAAGGTCTTGTTGAGTAATTGGTGTTTTAAACTCTATGTCATAATAAAAACCATTTTCAATCGTTGGGCCGATTGCAAGTTTTGATGTTGGAAAAATATTTTTAACTGCTTGAGCCAAGATATGTGACGTTGTGTGACGATATACATCTAAACCTTCTTTATCTTTCAATGTAATAATTTCTAAATCGCAATCACTTTCAAGTTTTGTAGATAAATCAACGAGTTCGCCATTTACTTTGCCACAAACTGCATTTCTAAAAAGTCCTTCTGAAATAGCACTTGCCACTTCGCCTACGCTAACGCCTGCTTGCATCTCCATTACTGAGCCATCTTTAAGGGTTATTTTCATTTTGCTCCTCCTAAAAAAATAAAATATCCTTAGACTATGTCTAAGGACGAAAAAATTTCCGTGGTTCCACCTTAATTGCTGTAAAAATTTTTACAGCCACTTAATTTCGCTTTTATAAGTGCGATAACTTTTGCCATTACAGTGGTTTCGTTTCAAGCAATGTTTATAGGCTTTTCACCCCCGCCTACTCTCTAAAAAACATTTATCTAGAACTACTTGTCTGCAAATTACGTGCAATATTTATAGATACATATTACAACATAAAAAGTTTTTTGTCAACACTTTAATGGTCATATCGGTTAGAAAAAAATATTTTGTCTGTGTAAAATTCTTTTAGGTAAAACTCATCGTCTTTTGGAATTTTGCCACTAAGTTCAACTTCTCCACAATTACTAAGCAAAATTTCTCTTATGATTTTAACGCCGTCACCATCTAAAAGGGTGCTTCGCTTTAGCCTTCTATAATGACTATCATATACCATGCCATCATCGACATATACCCTTTTCTTCTTGTTCTCTAGCAAAAAATATACAAAGTCTTTTAGTTGACTATTCAAAAAACAATCGGGAATACAATTAGCGATATCAGACCACTTTTTCTTTAGTGGTTTAAGCATAAAATTATATATTCCATCGATTGCTATATCACTATATTTTTTTATCTTTTCAAACGAATATTTTTTATCGTCATCAAGGTCGGCTGCAATTAGGCTTGTAAATAAAATTTCCTTTTCGGTGCTAGATAATCCACTTACATAAATGTTCCTTTTGAAATATTCATACTTGTATTTTATGCTTATTATTTCGGCAACTTTATCGGCAAGTTCTGTCTTTATTATATCTGCATAGTATTCAGGGCAATTTACCCTTAAAACTGCCCTGCCATCTATGATTTTATTGGTGAGCGAACAATCTGCATGAGATAAAAGTTCGCCGATGCTCGTTTGTATATACATTAAATTTCCTTGATTATAATCCTTTTCAGAAATAACTATTGATGTCATATATTTTAGTTTACGCTCCACAATAAAATTTATTTATAATTTTTATCGAAAGTTTAAGTTTTTTTGCCTTTTATTAGCCTATATAACAATTTGTATACTTCCGAAACTATTATAATCGAAAAACTTACTATAGTTATCTTTATCCATGATAGCATCGATAGTGGATTAACACTAAACATCGATGAAAATATTTGCACGATTAAATAATGCAATAATAACACTGCACTAAAAGTTATCACCATTATCTTATTTTTGCCTATGCTACTAAAAATGCTATTTCTTCCTAGTTCTCTAGAGTTAAACGCATTAAATAATTGAAGCAAGATAAAAAGTGAGAATATTCCTCCTGAAAGTTCACCATAGCCTAGTCCTAAAAAGTTATATTTATACTGCATTAACATTATTGTCGCTATGTAAATGCCGTTAAATAGTATTCTAAATAGCATACTAATTCCAACGATACTTTCAGTGCGTTTTACGGGTGGATTATTCATTAATTTTTTGTTTGCACTCTCAAGCCCTAAAGTCAATGCTGGTGGTCCATCCATTATGACATTTATCCATAACAGTTGCAAGGTGTTAAATGGCGATGGCATATTAAGAATTGCACATATGGTTACAAAAAGTAGTGCCGAAATGTTTACCGATAACTGAAATAGTATAAACCTTTGCAAATTTTTATAAACGTTTCTACCAAAAGCAATAGATTTTACTATGGTTGCAAAACTATCATCAAGAAGAACTATGTCTGCTGTTTCTTTTGTAATATCACTGCCACTAATCCCCATTGCAATGCCAACATCTGCGTGCTTTATTGCTGGGGCATCATTTATCCCGTCACCCGTTACAGCAACAACTTCACCCATTTCTTTAAGCATCTTTACCACTCTCGATTTGGTGCTAGGCGTACTCCTTGCAATAACTGTGATTTTTTTAAGCATTTTCTTAAGCGAATGGTTATCTAATTTTTCTATATCCGATGCTTCTATAACTTGACTTATGTCGGTTGCGATTTTTAATTCTTTTGCAATTGCAAAGGCTGTTATTTTATTATCACCTGTTAATATTTTTACCTTAATACCTGCCCTTTTACAGTCTAAAACTGCCTTATAAACATCTTTTCTAATTGGGTCGGCAATTGCCACAAACCCATCATAAACAAACTTATCATCGGCGTTTTTACCATCTAAATGCGCAAGGCAAAGAATTCTTTTTGCATCTTTTTGATGTGCGGACATTTGCTCTAATAGTTTTGCCTTTTGA
>JAZOMM010000078.1:0-5425 GCA_045653965.1 Christensenellaceae bacterium
AATTATTAATATATAAAAAATACCACTCTAAAAAATGGTATTTGTTCCTGAATATTATTCTAATGCTAAAATGCTCTAAATCGTTATTGATAGCAAGGCTCTAAAATGCCCCACAAAAACAACTCTAAATGTTATCTAAATAAAATATATATAAATAATTAAAAAATCTCTCTAATATATAAATTTCGCTCTTGTTCTCTATGTTTCTATATCAATTTTCTATTCTCTTATTTATATTATTAAATTATTATATAATTATTTGCTCTAAATGGTTTTCTTTTCTCTATGCTCTTATGGGCTCTAAGGCTCTAAAAACTTGCATTTTTTCAAACCTTGCCAGACACAAAAAATTGTATAAAATTTAAGGAACGACAAAAAGACCAACACAAAAAATTGTGTTAGTCTATGTCTGCAAGTGGTTTTTGTTGTTTAGTGGTTTTTATTTAGTTCCTATTCTTTTAAGTTCTTTTTTGTTGTTTTCTTCGCTAATAATGTAGAACTCAAAAAGTAATTTTTCGTTGAATGTGTTGTAAAGTTTTGCATAGTCAAATTTAAAATCATTTAAAGTTTTTTCTTTTTTGTTGTTTTCTTTATCGTTTAAAATTGTTGTATATGCTTTTTTAAGTGTTGTATGTATTGCATAGTTTAAGGCTCTTTTTAATTGATTATTTGAAAAATCAATTTTTTCTAGTTTTTTGTTAAAAATGGCAATTTCAACAAATTGTTTTAACTCTTTTATAATGTCTTTATTTGTATATGCTTTTAAAATATAGTTGTTGTCGACTTGTTCAACTTCAAATTTTAGTTCTTTTGTAAAATTTTTAAAATTGTTTTGTTTTTCTTTTGTTTGTTGTTTGTAAGTTGCATTTTGTTTTTCTAGTTCTTCATTTACAACTTTAGCATCACTAGCAACTCTTTTATTTGTTGTGTTTTCTTCGTTTTCTTCTTCGTTTGTTGTTGTGTTTTCTTCGTTTGTGTATTTTTCAATTAATTTAATAATTGAGTTTTTAAAAGCGTTTTGTTTTTCTTCTTTTATATTGTTTGTTTTTTCTAGTTCTTCAATTAATTGTAGATTTTTCATTGCTTTTTCATTTAGTTCATTTAAAATTGTTTTGTTTTGTTCCATTTGTTTAATACCTCTCATTTTATATAATTATTTTTTTGTTTAGATTTTGACAACTTAAAAAAATACCACTTGCAAGGCTTAACCACTTTTTATAGATATACTTAACATAATATATAAAGTTATATTATTATATATTATATATAACTATTTTTAGTGGTTCTTTTCTATGTAGTTGTCAATGTTCGTTTTGTTCCGTTGCTTGCTTGCTTGCTTGCAACATTTGGAACTTTTAACGGCTTATTCGTTCCGTTTACTATATACTATCATAGTTAAAAAACAATGTCAAGCGCTTTTTAAAAAATTTTAGAACTTTTTTATAGTTCCGTTTTTTTTGTTTGCGTTCCGTTCCTTTAACTATTTATAGTATACCATAGGCAACCACCAAAAGCAACAGTCTGTGGGGGGCAAAAAAATCACTGGGGGAGGGGGTTTATGGGCATTTGAGGGCACTCGGAGTAAGTCCGTCTCATACCTGTAGAAAATCAAAAAGCGATAAAATGGGCAAAATTTTGTTGACAGAACCGTTAGGTTATGGTATGGTTGTGGTGTTGCAACGGAAGAAAATTGAAAGGAGGTATGTGCTATGGCAGAGAGATACCGAAAGGTTGTGAGTGGCGAGTTGGTAGGGCAGGAGCGAGGCGAGAGTTGTGATGTGTTTGTGTGCGTGATAGCGGATGAGGACATATTTGTGCTTGCGAGGCCGAAGATTGAAGTGAAGCAGGAAGAGGTGTTTGAGCCAGTAGGTGATGATGGGAAGTTTTGTATGCAAATAAAGATGGTTCCAGACATCATTGGTTACAGCAGGGAGAACTGCAAGGTTTACGACAACAACGAAGAAACGATGAAGAAGCACAAGTTTATATTATTGGAAGATTAGTGTCGCAAAATAGTTGACATTTGTTCGATGCTGAAGTAGAATAGTATGTGAATTCTTCCAAGCGTGGTCCAAATTAGGGATTCATTCTATGGGTGGAGAGGGCTCTTTTTAAGGGTCTTCTCTTTTTTTGTGAAAAAATTTTCATAAAATTGCATAAAATGCGATAAAATCATTTGACAAGTTGTGAAAAAAGGAGTATATAGGGAGATGTGAGTGGCGGAAACGGCGGATGGGCTGGCTGTTGGTGGGCGTTGCGTAGAGATGCGGGTTCGAATCCCGCAGGGCCCTCGATGAGGGGGCGCTTAGTTTAATCGGAAAAATGCTCCGTGACTATATCACCAGCACATTCTAGATGCCAGCGAAGCAGAGACGCAAAGTTTGCTAGCAGATATTTAATGGTTGGGCGAAATCTGGATAACAATAACGCTCGACTGTCCATGGGTTGAAGTCCTATGGCTCACATCTTACATTTTTTGCCTACTTGCCTAGAAGCAAGAAAGGTTCTTGGGTTTTGTTAAGGCAACCTGAGCTGTATCCCATCTACCCTAGAGTAGAAAGGGCTGGGCCTCGTTTAATATAACACTAATATAAGAGTTGAGCGAGTGCAGGGGGTCAAGAAGTAGTGTATTGATGCCCTTTAAGACAATCGTTGCCGTGGTTGTAGCCTGTCCGCTAAGTGAAAGAAGTTACAATTGTGGTCGAGTTCTCTGCGAAAGTGAGAATAAACAAAGCATCATCGCGTTTGCGGTGGTCCGAGGTTTTGATTGTTTGGCTTCGGAATTATATTCTCTGGTAGCTCAATTGGTGGAGCGGTCGACTGTTAATCGAAAGGTCGTAGGTTCAAACCCTACCCAGAGAGCCAGAGCCTAATGGTGGGGCTCAAATCATGCCATAAAAAACACCGATGAACTTAATGCAAAAGAGTTTGGCACCTCCTCCTAAATAAAATGTGCCTGTTCCCTTATTTATATTTGGTGATAACATAGTAACAATCGAGAAGTTTTTGGTGTTTCTTCTCACTTATGGTGTCTTGGTATAACGGCTATTACATACGACTGTCACTCGTATAAAAGGGGTTCGATTCCCCTAGATACCGCCAGACTCGAGGACTGGAGCAACGAGTATAAAGCAAAGCCTCCAGATAGTTCCCGAATAACTGCAAATCGGCATAGAGAGAAAGGGTTGCTGGAGCCAGTCTTAATAACCAGCCATGGAAATTCTCGGAAGTGGCGAAAACCAGATTATAATGCGGGGTAGAGCAGTAGGAAGCTCGCTAGGCTCATAACCTAGAGGTCACGGGTTCAAGTCCCGTCCCCGCTACCAAAGGTCGCTGTGTCCTTTAAAATTGATTAAGAGTGCGCATATTATGATAGAGTAAAGAAATACAGAAATTCAGAAGAGAAGGAATTCATTCGCTACTGAATAGACATTAGGAAGGTAAGTCTATAAAAAGCCTTCGGTAGTGTCCTTTTGGTGTTTAATGGCTAGCATGACTGCCTTCCAAGCAGTTGGTGTGAGTTCGAATCTCACAAGGGACTCCAAAAAATTTACGGAAAGTTACGCTAATTGGTAAGCGAGCACCCTGCTAAGGTGTCGGTCGAGTAAAATCGGCTTGCAAGTTCAAGTCTTGCACTTTCCGCCATCTGGAAAGTTATGCTAACTGGTAAGCAACTCGTCTTGAAAACGAGCGGTCCGTGATGAGCGGGCTTCTGGGTTCGAGTCCCAGACTTTCCGCCATTTATGGGCTGTTAGCAAAACGGTTATGCACTTGCCTTGCACGCAAGATTAAGTGGGTTCGACTCCCACATGGTCCACCAAAATTTGCCCCGATAGCTCAATTGGCAGAGCACCTGACTTGTAATCAGGCGGTTGTCTGTTCGACTCAGACTCGGGGCTCCATGTGGTGATGTCGTCTAATGGCTAGGACACAGCCCTTTCAAGGCTGAAATGGCGAGTTCAATTCTCCCCATCACTACCAAATATTTTCTGTGTGTAGTTCAATTTGGCAGAATGCTCGGTTTGGGGCCGAGAGGTTGAAGGTTCAAATCCTTCCTCACAGACCAAAACATAGGGGAGTGGCGCAGTTGGTAGCGCAGAGGTCTCCAAAACCTCGGGCCGTGGGTTCGAATCCTACCTCCCCTGCCACAAAATAAATTAAAAAGGAGAATTTAGATATGGGAGAATGGAATATTACAACAGGATTAGACTTATTTGGGTCTAAGATTTACGCAATTGATGAAATTATGGTTGGACCAATCTCTGGTGTTGCAGAATTTACATTTAAAGATATAACAAAAGTGGAAAATAAGTCAAAAGACTCGAAAAATGCACAAGTTTATGTCAATGGCGATGTAACAACACTTAAAGTTGGTGATAAAGTTTACCATTCAAGACCTGAAAAAGGTGAAAAATTCGATTTAGAGAAAGGAATTCTTGTCTGCATTGCTAAAGCGAGCGGATATAGCACTTCAGATGTGTTAAAATTAAGAGAAAACGCAAAACAACATAGGAAAGTTGCGAAAAAGAACACAAAAAATAAGAAAAAATAGTAGGAGTGCGAGATGAGAAGGTTGGGTTGCGGGGCAATATGCTCTTGTTGTGGTAAACGAATAAGTTTTTTTACGATAGATAAGACTATCTGGCGTTACAAGGTGCGTGTTTCCTTCAGCGAAACAGAATACCAATGTTCTTATCCGTGCTTTAGAAAGGAAAGTAAAAGGATTAAAGATGAAAGACAGAGAACAAATAATCAAAAATGACGCATCCAAGGCGTTAAGTTATGATGCTAAGTTCAGGCTTGGTGGCGGGTATGACCTAAAACATTCCCCATCGAGTTGTGGCATCGTTCTTAAATGGCTTTTAGGGATTAAAAAGATAACTTATTCAAGTTTTGCAAAACAATTAAACAACACAACGGCCCAAAATCTCAATTATTTGATTAACAGAGTAGACCGCACACGCTTTTATGAAGAAAACATAGAGAAGATGTGTAGATTGTTAAAGATTAATAAAGACTATTTCGAAGAAGTCTGTGATGCCGTTGAAGAATTGATGGAGATTAGAGATGGAGCGATTAGTAGATAATTATTCTGACAAACTCGATGCTGTAATAAAGAAAATTAACTCCCTTAAAACTAAGGGTGGGGCTATTGCTACGCTTCAAGAGAGAATCGGTCTCCTTTCTCTTGGTATGGGAATTATAGATAAATCTGCGAATGAGCTTGTGAATTTTAAAGAGATTCACAGGCTTTTTAATATTCAAGAATTAGTTGATTATGACTATTATTTGAGTGAATATGCCGAAAGGTTCTATGTTCAGGCCAACTTGGTAATAGAAATTCTTCATAATAACCCAGACAACAAGTTTATTCAGTCTATTCCAAGACTAGAAAGAGCTCAATTCTATCGTTTGACTGAAAGAA